>NZ_JAEVHN010000215.1:0-9236 GCF_016803375.1 Micromonospora sp. 4G55 | reverse complement strand
GCCACCCGGGCCCTCCTCTCCGGCCCCGCCCGCCGAAGCTGACCGCCCGCAGGCCGGTGGACGCTCCACCGGACGCACGTGCAGACGCCGCCGGCCGGGCGCGCGTGCTGCGCGGCCCGGCCGGTGCGGTGCGGATCAGGACTTGTCGGTGTCGTCCCCGGAATCGTCGGAGCGGGGCGGGGTGCCGCCGCCCGGCGCCTGCTCCTCCGGGCCACCCGGCGCGGTGAAGTCGAAGTTCGCCAGCTCGTCGTCGAGGTCGAGCTGGGCGGTCGCGAAGGCCACCGGGTCGGCGAAGTCGTCGTCGGAGGGGAGCAGGTCGGGGTGGCCCCAGACCGCGTCCCGGCCGGAGATGCCCCGGTGCGTGGTGAGCGCGGCCCAGAGCGCCGACGCCTCGCGCAGCCGGCGCGGTCGCAGCTCCAGCCCGACCAGCGCGGCGAAGGTCTGCTCGGCCGGACCGCCGGCGGCCCGGCGGCGGCGGAACGCCTCGCCGAGGCGGACCACGTTGGGCAGCCGCTCGCCGGCGGCGTTGTCGACCACGTGGCAGACCCAGCCCTCGACCAGCGCGAGCACCGTCTCCAGGCGGGCCAGGGACGCCTTCTGCGCCGGGGTGTCCTCCGGCGTGAAGATGCCCTCCAGGGCGATGGCCTGCATCGACTCCGGGTCGGTCGGGTCGACCCGGCCCATCGCCTCCTCGATCGCCTCCCGGTTGACCCGGATGCCGGAGGCGTAGTTCTCCACCGCGGTCAGCACGTGCCCGCGCAGCCACGGGACGTGCTCGAAGAGCCGCTGGTGGGCGGCCTCGCGCAGGGCGACGTAGAGGCGTACCTCGTCCTCGGGCAGCTCCAGGCCCTCGCCGTACGCCCGGATGTTGGCCGGGATGAGCGCGGCGGTGCCGGCCGGGCCCAGCGGCAGGCCGATGTCGCCGGCCGAGAGCACCTCGGCGGCGAGCGAGCCGAGCGCCTGGCCGAGCTGCCCGCCGAAGAGCGCACCGCCCAGGGTCGCCACCATCGACTGCATCGGGCCGAGCTGGGCCCGCGCCTCCGGCGGCACCAGGTCGCCCATCGCGCCGACCATCCGGCTGGCCACCGGGTCGCAGAGCTTGCGCCAGACGTCGAGGGTCTTGTAGATCCACTCGTTGCGGTTCCACGCCACCGAGGTGCGGATGCCGGACGGCAGCGCGGAGGCCGGCTCCAGCCAGAGGTCGGCGATGCGCAGCGCCTCTTCCACCGCGTGCCGCTCGTACGGCGACACCGCCGGGTCGCCCGCCGCGGCGAGCTGGCTGGCGGCCACCTGCCGGGCCAGGTCCCAGTTGACCGGCCCGCTGCCCGACGCGGAGAGCAGGTGCTGCAACTGCGACATGAACTGCTGCATCTGCGCGGGATCGTTGGGGTCTGGTGGTTGCCCACCTGGGAGCGCGAAACCGAACGGAATATCAGGCACGACGTCTACGGTACGCGCGCCGCGCCCCTGGTCGCCCTCGCTGTCGTTGCGCTGAGGGCGAAGTCGGCCTCGCCGCCCGGGCGGCACCGCCGGAATCGGTACGCTCTGCCGCATGAGACGTCGCGGCGTGACCGTCCTCCTCGGTGCTCTGCTCACCACTCTGCTCAGCATCGGCGTGCTCGGCGCGCCCATCCCGTACGTGGTGCTCGGCCCGGGGCCGACCGTGAACACCCTCGGCACCTCCGACGGCAAGGAGGTCATCCAGGTCACCGGCCGGTCGACGTCCAGCTCCGCCGGCCAGCTGCGGATGACCACGGTGGGGGTGCAGCCCACGGTCAAGCTGCGCGCGGCGATCGCCGGCTGGCTCTCCGCGGACGAGGCGGTGGTCCCGCGCGAGCTGGTCTACCCGCCGAACGAGAGCCAGGAGGAGGTGGAGAAGCGCAACGCCGAGGACTTCCAGAACTCGCAGACCAGCGCCGAGACCGCCGCGCTGGTGGAACTCGGCTACCCGGTGCAGGTGGTGGCCAAGGAGGTCGCCTCCGACGGCCCGTCGGCGGGCGTGCTGAAGGCCGGCGACGTGATCACCACGGTCGACGGGGTCAAGGTGACCACGGCGACCAAGCTGGTGGAGCTGGTCCGGGCGAAGCCGGCCGGCACCGCGCTGCGGATCGGCTACACCCGCGACGGCGTGGCCGGCACGGCCACGGTGACCAGCCGGGAGCAGGACGGCCGGCCGCGCGTCGGGCTGGTGCCGGAGCAGCGGCAGCCGCACCCGTTCACGCTGAAGATCGACCTGGCCAACATCGGCGGGCCGAGCGCCGGGCTGATGTTCGCCCTCGGCATCGTGGACAAGCTCGAACCGGCCGACCTGACCGGCGGGAAGGTCATCGCCGGCACCGGCACCATCGACGACGAGGGCCGGGTCGGTCCGATCGGCGGGATCGCGCAGAAACTCGTCGGGGCGAAGAAGGCCGGCGCGAAGGTCTTCCTGGTGCCGGCGGACAACTGCGCCGAGGCGGTCCGCAATCCGCAGCCCGACCTGCCCCTGATCAAGGTCGGCTCGCTGGACGAGGCATTGACGGCGCTGGAGACGTTGCGGTCGGGCGGGCAGCCGATCCGCTGCTGATCCCGGGCGCCGCGACAGCCCGCCGTGACCTTGGACCGCCACGTTCAGGAACACCCCGTACTCTGGGTGCCTGTCCGGAGCCGATCACATCGAGCGTGCGGAGCCAACAGTGGTCATGCGTAGCAGCCCCCTGCCGAGGATGAGCCGGCGCGGACGCGTCACCATCGGGGTCCTGGTCGGGGTGTTCGTGCTCTTCACCCTGCTCGGCTGGGGTGTCCAGGCCTGGACGGACTGGCTCTGGTTCGAAGAGGTCCGCTACACCCAGGTCTTCACCGGAGTCCTGGTCACCCGGCTGCTGCTCTTCCTCACCATCGGCGTGGGGTTGGCGCTCTTCGTGGGCGGCAACCTCTGGCTGGCGTACCGGCTGCGGCCGGCGCTGCGGCCGCACTCGCTGGAGCAGGCCACCCTGGAGCGCTACCGGATGCTGCTCACGCCCCGGATCGGCACCTGGATCAGCCTGACCGCGGCCGTGCTCGGGCTCTTCGCCGGCCTCTCCGCGCAGAGCCGGTGGAACCAGTGGCTGCTCTTCCGCAACGGCGGCGACTTCGGCGTCAAGGACCCGGAGTTCGGCGTCGACGTCGGCTTCTACGTCTTCCAGCTGCCCTTCTGGCGGTACCTGCTCGGCGTCGGCTTCACCGCGGTGGTGCTGGCGCTGCTCGGCGCGCTGGCCGTGCACTACATCTTCGGCGGGGTGCGGCTGCAGGGCGTCGGCGACCGGATGACCAACGCCGCGCGGGCCCACCTCAGCACGCTGGTCGCCGTCTTCGTGCTGCTCAAGGCCATCGCGTACGTGCTGGACCGGCGAGCGATGCTGCTGGAGTACAACGAGGGCGCCAAGCTCTACGGCGCCGGCTACGCCGACGTCAACGCGCTGCTGCCGGCCAAGGAGATCCTGGCGTACATCTCGGTGGTGGTGGCGATCGCCATCATCGTCTTCTCCAACGCGGTGATGCGGAACCTGGTCTGGCCGGGCATCTCGCTGGCCCTGCTCGGCGTCTCCGCCGTCGCGATCGGCGGCATCTACCCGTGGGCGGTGCAGACCTTCGAGGTCAAGCCGAGCGCCCGGGACAAGGAGGCGCCGTACATCGAACGCAGCATCGGGGCCACCCGGGCCGCGTTCGGGTTGGGCGACACGAAGACCACCGGGTACGCGGCGAACAACCTCACCCCGCCGGCGAGCCTGGCCACCGACACCTCGGTGGTGCCGAACGTCCGGCTGCTCGACCCGCAGCTGGTCTCCGAGACGTACACGCAGCTCCAGCAGGTCCGCGGCTTCTACGACTTCGGGCCGAAGCTCGACATCGACCGGTACTCGGTGGCGAACAAGACCTCCGACTACGTGGTCGGCGTCCGCGAGATCAACTACGGCGAGCTGCCCAACAACAACTGGATCAACCGGCACACCGTCTACACCCACGGGTACGGGCTCGTCGCGGCCCCGGCCAACCAGGTGGTCTGCGGCGGCCAGCCGTACTTCGTCTCCGGCTTCCTCGGTGAGAAGGCGCAGGAGGCGTGCTCCTCGCAGGCCGAGCAGATCCCGGCCTCCCAGCCGCGGATCTACTACGGCGAGCGGATGGAGAAGGACGACTACGCGATCGTCGGGCAGGCCGACAAGTCCCGCAACGCCGAGTTCGACCGCCCCACCCCGACCACCGGCGGCGAGCAGTACTACACCTACACCGGTGAGGGCGGCGTCGAGATCGGCTCCTTCGGCCGTCGGCTGCTCTACGCCATCAAGGAGCAGGAGTCGAACTTCCTGCTCTCCGGGGCGGTCAACGACAACTCGCGGCTGCTGTACGTGCGCAACCCGCGGGACCGGGTGGAGAAGGTCGCGCCCTTCCTCACCCTCGACGGCGACCCGTACCCGGCGGTGGTGGGCGGCCGGATCCAGTGGATCGTCGACGGCTACACCACCGCGGCGACCTACCCGTACGCCGAGCGGGTCAACCTGCAGACCGAGACCGCCGACGAGCTGACCAACCGGGGCACGTTCCAGCTGGCCCGGGAGAACGTCAACTACATGCGCAACTCGGTGAAGGCCACCGTCGACGCGTACGACGGCACGGTGCGGCTCTACGAGTTCGACGAGACCGATCCGGTGCTCAAGGCCTGGAACAAGGCGTTCGGCGGGGACCTGGTGCTGCCGAAGAACGCCATCCCGGCGGAGCTGGCCGAGCACTTCCGCTACCCGGCCGACATGTTCAAGGTGCAGCGGAACCTGCTCACCAAGTTCCACGTGACCGACCCCGGCGACTTCTACTCCGGCCAGGACTTCTGGCAGGTGCCGAACGTGCCGGACGCGCCGGACAGCGGGCAGAAGCAGCCGCCGTACTACCTGTTCACCCAGTTCCCCGGGCAGGTGGACCCGCGCTTCCAGATCACCGCGGCGGTCACCCCGAACGGGCGGCAGAACCTCGCCGCGCTGATCTCCGGGTCGTACATCGACGGTCAGCCCAAGCTGGAGGTGTGGGAGCTGCCGGACCAGACCCGGGTCTCCGGGCCGGTCCAGGTGCACCAGCAGATGACCAACAACGCCAACATCCGGCAGCAGCTCAACCTGCTCTCCTCCAACCAGGCTCAGGTGCAGTACGGCAACCTGCTGTCGCTGCCGTTCGGCGACGGGATGCTCTACGTCGAGCCGGTCTACGTGAAGAGCAACCAGCAGGACGCGTACCCGCTGTTGCAGAAGGTGCTGCTCTCGTACGGCGACGGCGGTTCCTACGTGGCGCTGGCCGACAACCTCACCGACGGCATCAAGCAGCTCGTCGACCAGGGCAAACGGGCCGGGCAGGGCACGACACCGCCGCCCGGCGGCACTCCGCCGCCGCCCCCGGGCGGCACCAACCCGCCGCCGCTGACCGGTGAGCTGGCCGCCGCGGCGGAGCGGGTGCAGACGGCGATCGTCGAGGTCAAGGCCGCGCAGACGTCCGGCGACTTCGAGCGGTACGGCCGGGCGCTCAAGGCGCTGGACGAGGCGATGACCGCGTTCCAGCAGGCGCAGCAGAGCGGCGGGCCGGCCCCGACGCCGAGCGGCAGCCCGTCCGCGCCGGCACCGACGCCGAGCGGCTGAGCCGCAGCGCGGGCGATCCGACCGGCCCGCGACCCGAGGACCTGCCGGTCCTCCGGTCGCGGGCTGTCGTTTTTCCGACCCGATGCCTGCAACCAACCGGCCCCGTCCACCGTCTTGTCAGCAGGTGGGGGAAACGGGGAGACGTGGTGTGAGCATGAGGGACGCGCAGAGCTTCGACGAGTTCTACCGGAGCACCTCCGGGCGGACGCTGCGGTACGGCCATGCGGTGGCGGGTGACCACGGCGAGGCGCAGGACCTCGTGCAGGAGGCGTACGCCCGGGCCTGGCGGCAGTGGGGCAGCCTGGCCACCCACCCGGCGCCGGAGGCGTGGCTGCGGCTGGTGGTCAGCCGCCTGGCCACCGACCGGTTCCGCCGGCTGCGCGGCTGGCGCACGGCGGTGAGCCGCACCGGCTTACCCGAGGACGTACGGCCACCGGGCGAGGACACCGTCCTGCTGGTCGCCGCCCTGCGGCAGTTGCCGGCGAACCAACGGCAGGCGCTGGCCCTGCACTACCTGTTCGACATGCCGGTGGAGGAGATCGCCCGCGAGACGCGGGTCCCCACCGGCACCGTGAAGTCCTGGCTGTCCCGGGGCAGGACGAGGCTCGCCGAGCTGCTGCCCGGGGTCGCGTCCGAGGAGCTGGAGGTCAACGATGTCGCGTGAACTGACCGGTTTCTACCGCTCACTCGCCGAGGACACCGACCCACGCGGCCTGGCGGCGCCCGACCTGGTGCGCCGGTACGCCGACCGCCGGGCGCGGACCCGGGCCGCGCTGGGGGTGCTGACCGCGGCGGCGCTGGTCGGCGGGACGGCCGTCGGCGCCCAGTTCGTCCTCGTGGCCGGCCCGGACACCCGGGTCGGGCCGCCCGCCGACACCCCGGCCCCGCCCTCGGCCGTGCCGTCGGACCCGACGCCCACCCCGTCGGCGACCTCGCCCGGCCCGAGCGGGTCGCCGTCGGGGCAGCCGACGTCGACGTCACCGACGCGCGTCGGCGTCCCGCCGCCGGTCCGGATGCCGACCTCGATCCCCGATTCGGCCTTCTTCGCGCTGGCGGCGGCGAACGACACCGGGGCGGGGTCCCGGTTCGGCGAGGGTCAGGTGCTGCCCGCGCTCTGCGGGGCGGAGCCGGGCGCTTCGGGGACGGTGCGGCAGCGGGTCCGGACGGTGCCGTTCAAGCTGGCCGGGGCGCCGGAGGGGAGCATCCCGGACGGCCTCTACCGGCACAGCATCACCATCTACCGCGACGGTAAGGCTGCCGCCGCGCTCGACGAGCTGCGCGACGCGGTGCGGGACTGCCCCCAGCAGCCGGTCGGCAAGGTGACGTCCCGGCAGAAGCTGCTGCCCAGCAGCGGCTACGGCGACGAGTCGGTGCTGTTCGAGATGCGCAAGCCCTTCCTCGACGTCAACGACCAGCCGACCGGCGACGAGGAGGTCCGGCTGATCCGGGCCATCCGGATCGGGAACGTGGTGACGGTGCTCTGGGAGCAGGGCTGGGAGGGCAGTTCCAGCCCGAAGTCGCAGGTCGACGCGGACAGTCGGCGGGCGGTGCTGGCGATCCGCAACTGGTTGCGCTGAGTGTGCCCCGGACCCGTTTTGCGGGTCCGGGGCTCCGTACGCTACGGTTAACGAGTCGACGCGGGGTGGAGCAGCTCGGTAGCTCGCTGGGCTCATAACCCAGAGGTCGCAGGTTCAAATCCTGTCCCCGCTACCACGACGAACGGCCCGAGGATCTGATCCTCGGGCGTTCGCCTTTTCCGCGCCCGAGCCGCCCCGGCGGCCGGCGCCCGAGCGGCCCCGGTCTCGGCGTCCGAGCGGCCCCGGTGGCCGATCCGGGACCCGGCTGATCTCCGTCCCGGGGATGCGCTAGGCTTATGGAGCCGACGCGGGGTGGAGCAGCTCGGTAGCTCGCTGGGCTCATAACCCAGAGGTCGCAGGTTCAAATCCTGTCCCCGCTACTCGTTCGAAGGCCCCGGAGCCCAGCTCCGGGGCCTTCGCCGTTTCCGCCGCCGGGGGTTTCCATCCGTCCGGCGTGCCCCGCTTGCCCGTCTCGGTCAGGATGGGGTCATGTCATCTTGGAACAGGTGGTGGGGCCGGCTGAGCGCGGTCCTCGGTGCGGTCGTGCTCTCGGTCTTCGTACCGGTCGCGGCCTGGGCGTCCACGGGCCAGGGCGAGCTGGTGGTGGAGGCCGCACGGCGCAGGGGTCGGGGCGGTGGCGGCATCCTGGGCCTGCTCTGCTGCCTCGTCGTGGTGGGTTTGATCGTGTTCCTGGTGCTGCGGCTGATGCGCAACCGCCGCAACCGTCCGCCGAGCTGATCCGGCCGGCCCGGCCGGCAGCCGCCGGCCGGGGTCACTCGGCCAGCGCCCCCTGCGCCTGCGCCATGAACTTCGACGTCGTGGCCCGCGCTCCCACCCGGCCCGACCGGACGTCCTGGGCCGCCGCCGTGAGCAGCGCGCGCACCCGGGCGTGCCCCCGGGGCGGTGGGGCCGGGGCGGGCCGACCAGGTCGTTCAGGGTGGTGCCGAGGGTGGCGACGCGCTTGACCACCGGATCGTCGGACGCCTGGGTGACGGCCTGCCGCACGGCCAGGTCGGCGGGCAGCCCGCGGTCGGTGCCGAGGATCTGGCCCACCTCGACGTTGGTGGTGAGGAAGCTGACGACGTCGGCCACCACGCCGGGGTGCCGGGTGCCGTGGAATCCGGCCCAGTACATCGAGGCCCGGTCCCACTGGGCGGCCGGCGGCCCGGGGAAGGCGGCCAGCCCCAACTCGTCGTCGGTGTAGCGCTGTAGTTCGGGCAGCTGGTGCGACCAGGCGAACGAGGCGGCGGTGTGGCCGGTCACCACGAGCTGTCGCGCCGGTTCGCCGCCGTCGGCCCGGTCCACCAGCGCGGCGGCCGGGGTCGCCCGGTCGTTGCGGGCCCGCTGCCAGAGTTCGAACCAGTCGACCAGGGCCGCCGAGCTGAAGCCGAGTTGCCGCCCCTGGTAGAACTTGCCGCCCTGGCCGCGCAGCCAGAGCCAGAGCGCCCGGTGGTCGCCGGACGGGTCCATGGTGCCGGCCACCCGCCCGCCGCTGGCCTGGGTGACCCGCGCGGCCCAGGCCAGGTAGTCGGCCCACGGCATGATCGTCGGGGCGGACACCCCGAGCCGGCGCAGCAGGTCCTTGTTGTAGACCACGGCGGCGTGCGTCTGCGCGGCGGGGACGCCGTACAGCTGCCCGTCCACCCGGCCGTAGTCGGCCAGCCCGGGCGGCAGGCCGCCGAGGGCGAGCCGGCCGTCCGCGGCGTACGGGCTGAGGTCCAGGGCGATGCGGCGCTGCGCGTACTCGGTCAGCACGGTGTCGTCGACCTGGAACAGGTCCGGCACGTTGCCGCCGCCGGCCTGGTGGCGAGCCGGTCGTAGTAGCCGCCGGCAGCCTGCCAGGTGACCCGGAAGGTGACCCGGGGGTTGCGCGAGGAGTAGAGCCGCAGCGCCGCTCGGTGGCCTGCGCGCGCCGGCTGTTGCCCACCCAGAAGACCGACAACTCGATCGGCCCGTTCTCGTCGACCGGGGCGGTCGGCCGTCGCTGCGACCCGGCGAGGCCGCCGGTGGCGAGGGCCGGCAC
>NZ_JAEVHN010000214.1:0-9333 GCF_016803375.1 Micromonospora sp. 4G55 | reverse complement strand
GTTACGGCCCGACAACGACGTTCGCGAGCGGCTTGCCCGCCGCGTACCGCCGGACCTGGTCGACCAGCAGCCGGCGGGCCCGGGGCGCCAACGCGGCGGTCAGGCCGCCGACGTGCGGGCTGATCAGGACGGGGGCGGCCTTTCCTACTGACCGCCTGTGGTGTTGATGTAGTTGATTCCGTCGCGGTAGAAGCCGTCGACGGCGCGCTGCGCCTCCTTCATGCTCACGGCCTTGCCGGATACCGAGTAGATCCAGTTGACCTGCATGTTCCACGTTCGTTGGCCGGCGAAGGGCAGGTCGACGAGCCACGTGTTGAGGTGGACGCGCATCGGTGCGCGGGGGAAGGTCTTGCCACCGCTGCGGAAGACCGGCCGGCCGTCGATCGAGTACGTGACCGTACCGTCGACTGCAGTGATCATCAGGGTGTGCCACCCGGCGAGGGATCGATGCACGGCTCGCGTGGTGCGGTCGCCCGCTGTGGCGCTCCGCCAGCTGACGGTGTCGAGCTTGGGGCCGGGGGCACCCCAGCCGCCGTTGGGCTGGTACTCGAAGTCGAGCTCGTTGTAGGGGCCCGAGGTCGCTTCCGGCGAGATCGTGCAGAAGGATTCGACGACGTGGTCGCCGTTGCGGCCGTCGGCCGGCCGGTCGGAGAAACGGATCCGTGCGGCGATGGTGCCGGTCAGGAAGGTGTTGTCGACACCGACCAGTTCTGCCTGCTGGGTGCCTTGCCGGGTGCCGTCGGTAGTGACCTGCAACTGAAGTACCTGCCCGCCCTTAGCCTTCTGATTGGCGGGAAAACTGATGGCGTCCGCTGACCAGGTGCCGGCGATCCCGGGCCCGCCGCCGCCGGTGCGGGCCTGCCACCCGTGGGCGGTCACCGCCGGATCGGCGACGTTGGTGTAGTGGAAGTTGTCGAAGAGCGTGCCGGCCGGCACGGTCGGGGCCGACGCGCTCGAGGGCCGGGGGGACGTTGCCGGCGGAACAGCGTCCGGCTCCTCTCCCCAGGAGAGGACGCCGTCGACATAGCCGGTAACGCGGGTCGAGGGCGCGTAGCGGGCGAGCGCCGGATCGAACGAGCGATCGTCGGCCTGATCCAGGTCCTCGTGGTCGAGGCGGTACAGCTGCAGCCCGATGGCCTGGCTGGTCTGGCCAGGTCCCAGGGTGCCGGCAGCGGAGGTGAAACCGACCCGCAGGTAGTGGGTGGCGCCGGGCGCGGGATCGGGCAACGCGCTGACGACCTGGGTGACGTTCGAGCAGTCGAGGGCTGTCTGAACGCAGTTGGCCGCGTAGCCGGCGCTGTCGTCGTCGCTGAAGTAGTACTGCAGCGTCACCGTGTGCAGTGCCAGCGGCTGGCCGGAGGTGTTGATGACCTCCAGCCACGGCTTGCCGACCGGGGCGGTGGCGGGGGTGTCCGTCCGGTACCGGACGGTCAGCGGCGAGCTTTCATCAGCGGGTCCGGCGGCGGTCGTCGTCCGCCACATGCCGTAGAGCACCACTCCGGTGCCGAGGACCACCATGACCATGAGCAGGCCGAGCCAGCGGTTGGCGGAACGGGAACGCGACCCCATACGGAGCTCCTTGACGACTGGAGACGTGCGTACCAGAGAGTGCTGGTAGGGGGCCGTCTGGACAACGCGCGCCATCCTACCGACGCCGGTCCGCGTCGGTCATCTCGCAAGACGGGAGACGTCCTGGTCCGCCCGCGCGCGGCCAGCTCCACTGCCGATCATCCGAACGGGCAGCTGGAGCTGGCTCACCGGGGGCGTCGTCGACTTCACCAGGTCAGCTATGGTTCTCCTGCTCCAGACCGCGCGACAGCCGGCCTGGACGAGGATCATCGAGCGGGGAACTCGTGTCACACAACATGATCGGCGAAGCGGGGCTTGAGGCGACCGCCATCCTGCAACGTCTCCCCTGGAGACATCACGGCACTCCGAAGCCCACCGGCCCGACGCTGCACGACATCGTCGCCATCATCCCGGCACGCAATGAGGAAGTCGGGATCCTCACTTCCCTGAATTCCCTGGCCCGGCAGACCTGGCGCCCCGACCGGATCGTCGTGGTCGTCAACAACTCCACCGACCAGACGGAACATTTCGCCCGGCAGTTCGCCGCCGATCCGCGTACACCGCGCACCGACGTCCTGCTGATGCGCGAGAACGAGCACAAGAAGGCCGGTGCCCTCAACTACGGCATCGCCTGGTTGAGTCAGCGGGTCGGCGGGCGGCTGGATCCGGTCCAGCACGTCCTGGTGATGGACGCCGACACGGAACTGCACCCGAGGTTCATCGAACGGGCCCGCAAGGTGATCACCTCGGACCCCGAGATCGGTGGCGTCAGCGCCGTCTGTCTGGGCCGCACGGGGCTGTGGCGCAACCCCTGGCAAAGATTCCTGCTGGGCATGCAGATCATCGAGTACGGCCGCGCCGCCAACGCCCGTTTCCAGACCGACGTGCACACCATGTCGGGCGCCGGATCCTTCTACCGCGGCGTGGCGCTGCAATCGGTCATCGACAAGCGCGGCGCGGTGTTCTGGGAGGACCACCGCAACCTCGTCGAGGACTACGAGACGACGCTGACGCTCAAGGAATGCGGTTGGAAGGTGACCGCGAACCAGCTGTGCATCGCCTACACCGACCTCATGCCCACGCTGCGTGAACTGCTGCAGCAGCGTCAGCGCTGGGTGCGTGGCACCGTGGACGCCCTGCGCGCCCGTGGCTGGACCAAGTTCACCTGGCACTCGATCGCGACGATGATCCTCGGGCTGCTCGGCGTCGTCTACCTCATCGGCTGGGGGACCACCCAACTGGCCGACGTGGTCACCAGCGGCTTCAAGCAACAGCCCATCTTCTGGTTACTCTTCGCGTTTTGGGTCATCTACCCCGCGGTGCGGGTACGCAGCCTCGGCTGGAAGGCGATGCTGGTCGAGGCCCTGCTCATTCCCGAGCTGGTCTACACGGTCGTGCGCGCCTACTGGCTCCTGTCATCCCTCCTCAAGTCGTATTTCACCCCCGTATCGTCATGGAAGTAAGGCAGCGTCACAGATGAACTCCCTCAAAGGCTTCGGGATCTGCTTTCTCCTGGCGGCGACCCTGGTCGCCATGCGCGAACTCGCAGAGGTGGAATACGCCCTCCTCGTGCTGACGGTCATCCTCATCACCGGCTCCGTCGGCACCTACGTGGCATCGCGCCAGCGGTACCGCAGGGACCGCCGCATCGCCGGCGACTGACCGGTCGCCGAGCTGCACGAGGCACTTCCGGCCAGAGCACGCTGAGTGCGGTTGCGGAGGGTGTGGGATTCGAACCCACGAAGATGTCGCTGCCCTACCGGTTTCAAGATCAGCGCCATCGGCCACTAGGCGAACCCTCCCGGACCGTCACCCGTGGGAACGGCCGGTGCCTATTTCCAGATCACGGCCCCCGGTGGGACCCGAACGTTACGGCCCGAGAACCACGTTCGCCAGCGGCTTGCCCGCCGCGTACCGCCGGACCTGGTCGACCAGCAGCCGGCGGGCCCGGGGCGCCAACGCGGCGGTCAGGCCGCCGACGTGCGGGCTGATCAGGACGTTCGGTGCGGACCACAGCGGGTGGTCGGCGGGCAGCGGCTCGGGTTCGGTGACGTCCAGGGCAGCGTACAGCCGGCCCGCGCTGAGTTCGGCGAGCAGCGCCTCGGTGTCCACCACCCGCCCCCGTGACACGTTCACCAGCAGGGCGCCGTCGGCCATCCCGGCGAGGAAATCCTTGTTCACCAGGCCCTCGGTCTCCGGGGTCAGCGGCGTGGCCAGGATGACGACATCCGCTCGTGGCAACAGCTCCGGAAGTTCGGAAACCGGCCGTACGCCGGGGCGGGCGCTCCGTGCCACCCGGCTGATCTCCACCTCGAACCCGGCGAGCCGGCGCTCGATCGCGGCGCCGATCGAGCCGTACCCGACGATCAGCACCCGGGCGTCAGCCAGCCCGGTCGACCAACCCGAGGCCCAGCGGCCCTCGCCGCCCGCCCGGACGAAGTCCGGCAGCCGGCGCCGGGCGGCGAGGGTGAGCGCCACGGCCAGCTCGGCGGTGGCCGCGTCGTGCACGCCCCGGCCGTTGGCCAGCGTCAGGCCGGGCCGCAGGTACGGCAGGACATGGTCGTAGCCGGCGGTCACGGTCTGGACCACTCTGAGCCGGGGCATCCGGGCGATCGGCTCGCAGAAACGCGGATCGATGATCCCGTACGGGATCGCGTAGAACTCGACATCGGCCAGATCTTCTGGGACGGGTTGAGTGCCGTCGTACAGCGCGACGTCCAGATCGCCGAGCTCGGCCAATGCGTCGGGGTGAGAGATCAAGTAGCGCACGGCGACAATCATGCTGGATCGGGCCGAGCCGGCCGTGCCCGCACGCGCGCGATGTCGCCCGCCGGCCGTAGACACGCCCCCTGACCGCCGTTTGCGCTGGCCAGGGGATGTTTTGCTGTTCCCAGGGGCGGAGGGTGTGGGATTCGAACCCACGAAGGACATCGCTGCCCTTACCGGTTTTCAAGACCAGCGCCATCGGCCACTAGGCGAACCCTCCCGGACCGTCACCCTCGGGCGTACGGCCGGTGCCTAGTCTGCCACGGACGCCGCACGCCGGAACCGGCCTCCCACCCCTATTGGGAGGATGCCCTGATGTGGGACACACCGACGATCGTGCTGATCACCGGGATCATGGCGGCCGGCAAGTCCACAGTGGCCGAGGAGCTGGCCCGACGGCTGCCCCGCTCGGTGCACCTGCGGGGTGACCTCTTCCGGCGGATGGTGGTCAACGGTCGGGCGGAGATGACCGCCGAACTCTCCGAGGAGGCGTGGCGTCAGCTCCGGCTCCGCTACCACCTCGCCGCACGGACCGCCGACGGGTACGTCGAAGCCGGCTTCACCGTCGTACTCCAGGACGTCGTCGTCGGGCCGGAGCTGCCGGCGATGGTCGAGCGGATCCGGCACCGGCCGCTGCTGGTGGTCGTGCTCGCGCCGCGACCCGAGGTGGTCGCCGCCCGCGAGCAGGCGCGACCCAAGACGGGGTACGGCGACTGGCCGGTCGCCGACTTCGACGCCGGGTTCCGGGCCGACACGCCGCGGATCGGGCTCTGGCTGGACACCTCGGAGCAGACTCCGGCGCAGACGGTGGACGAGATCCTGGGCCGGGCGTGGACCGAGGGGCGGATCGGGTAAGACTGGGCCATGCACGCGATCACGATTCCGGAACCCGGCGGACCTGAGGCACTCGTCTGGGCGGAGGTGCCCGACCCGGAGCCCGGCCCGGGCGAGGTGGTCGTCGACGTGCGGGCCAGCGCGGTGAACCGGGCCGACCTGCTGCAACGGCAGGGGCACTACCCACCGCCGCCGGGCGCGCCCGCGTACCCGGGGCTGGAGTGCTCGGGGGTGGGTCGGCGCGGTCGGCCCGGGCGGTGACCGGGTGGGAGGTCGGCCAGGAGGTCTGCGCGCTGCTGGCCGGCGGCGGGTACGCGGAGCGGGTGGTCGTGCCGGCCGGGCAGTTGCTGCCGGTGCCGGCCGGTGTGGACCTGGTCGACGCGGCGGCGCTGCCGGAGGTGGCCTGCACGGTCTGGTCGAACGTGGTGCGGCTGGCCCGGCTCGGCACGGGCGAGACGCTGCTGGTGCACGGTGGTGGCAGCGGGATCGGCACCTTCGCCGTCCAGCTCGGGGTGGCGCTCGGCGCGACCGTGGCGGTGACCGCCCGCGCGGCCAAGCACGACCGGCTGCGGGAGCTGGGCGCCGCGCACACGATCGACTACCGGGAGCAGGACTTCGTCGAGGAGGTCCGCCGGGTCACCGACGGTCGCGGCGCGGACGTCATCCTCGACATCATGGGCGCCTCCTACCTGAGCCGGAACGTGGCGGCGCTGGCCGACGGCGGCCGGCTGGTGGTGATCGGCATGCAGGGCGGCCGCAAGGCCGAGCTGGACCTGGGCGCGCTGCTGGCCAAGCGGGCCTCGGTGGCCGCGACCGCGCTGCGCTCCCGCCCGCTGGACGACAAGGCGGAGATCGTGCGGGGCGTCCGGGAGCAGGTCTGGCCGCTGGTGGCGGCCGGCAGGATCCGGCCGATCGTGGACCGGCGGCTGCCGATGACCGAGGCGGCGCAGGCGCACCGGCTGGTCGAGTCGAACGACCACGTGGGCAAGGTGCTGCTCACGACGCCGTGACGGCACCGTTTCCCGGTCGGGGCAGCACCAGCCGGGCGCCGGCCCCTCGCCGGCGAGCGAGTCGCCCGGGTTGTAGAGGGTGCAGCGCTGCAACGACAGGCAGCCGCAGCCGATGCAGCCGTCCAGGTCGTCGCGGAGCTTGCCGAGCAGCCGGATCTTCTCGTCCAGCCGCTCCCGCCAGACCCGGGACAGCGCTGCCCAGTCGTCGGGGGTGGGGGTACGGGAGGCGGGCAGCGAGTCGAGCGCCTCGCGGATCTCCTCCAGCGAGATGCCGACCTGCTGGGAGATCCGGATGAACGCCACCCGGCGCAGCTCGGTGCGCGGGTACCGGCGCTGGTTGCCGCCGGTGCGTTCGGCGCGGATCAGGCCGAGCCGTTCGTAGTAGCGCAGCGCGGACGGGGCCACGCCGCTGCGGGTGGAGAGCTGCCCGATGGTGAGTGATTCGTGCATCAGTCGCCTTGAGTTGAAGTTGACTTCAACTTGCAGGCTAGCCGCATGACCACCACGACCGCCACCGCCCCACCCCTGCCGGGTCCGGTCGCCGCACCGCTGGAGCGGCTGCGCGCCGGCCGCGAGTTCGGCTCCAACGTCTACTCGACCGTCGACGTGCTCTGGGTGCTGTACGACCGGATCCTGCGGATCACCCCACAGACCGTGGACGACCCGGAACGGGACCGCTTCCTGCTCTCCAAGGGGCACGCCGTCGCCGGCTACTACGCGGTGCTCGCCGCGAAGGGCTTCGTCCCGGCCGAGTGGCTCGACGACCAGGGCGGCCCGGACAGCCGCCTCGGCGACCACCCGGACCGGCTGCTGGTGCCCGGCGTGGAGATCGGCTCCGGCTCGCTCGGCCACGGCCTCGGGCTGGGCGTGGGCACCGCGCTGGGACTGCGCGCCCAGGGTCGCACCGATCCGCGGGTGTACGTCCTGCTCGGCGACGCCGAACTGGACGAGGGCTCCAACCACGAGGCGATCGCGTACGCCGGGGCGACCGGGCTGGCCAATCTGACCGCGATCGTGCTGGACAACCGCTCCGCCAGCCACGGCTGGCCGGGCGGGGTGGCCAGCCGGTTCACCGTCAACGGCTGGACCGCCACCACCGTCGACGGACGCGACCACGACGCCCTGCACGCCGCCCTCACCGGGCACGAGAAGCACCGGCCGCACGTCGTCGTCGCGGTCGTCGAGAACGGGGAATGAGAGCATGCGGGAGACCTTCGTCGCCAGCGCGACCGAACTGCTGGCGGATCCGCGTACCACCATCGTGCTGGCGGACATCTCGGCCGCCGCGTTCGCCCCGGCCGCCCGCCGGTATCCCGACCGGGTGCTCAACGTCGGGATCCGGGAGCAGTTGATGGTGGGGGTGGCCGGCGGACTGGCGCTGACCGGGCAACGTCCGATCGTGCACAGCTACGCCCCGTTCCTCGTCGAGCGGGCGTACGAGCAGATCAAGCTGGACCTCGACCACCAGGGGGTCGGCGCGGTGCTGGTCAGCGTCGGGGCGTCGTACGACCGGGCGGCGGCGGGCCGGACGCACCTCAGCCCGGCGGACGTCAGCCTGCTCGACACGCTGAACGGCTGGACCGTGCACGTGCCCGGCCATCCGGACGAGGTGCCGGGGCTGCTGCGCGACGTGGTGTGCGGGCGGGGCTCGGCGTACCTGCGGCTGTCGACGCAGCAGAACGGGCGCCCGTACAACGGGGACGGTGCGCTGCGGGTGCTGCGGGATGCCGGGCCGGGCGCGGCGCTGCTGGTGGCGGTCGGGCCGGTGCTGGACGCGGCGCTCGCGGCGGTGGCCGACCTGCCGGTGACGGTGGCCTACACCCACCGGCCGCGGCCGTTCGACACCGCCGGCCTGCGGGAGCTGGCCGGCACGGAGGTGATCCTGGTCGAGCCCTACCTGGCCGGCACCTCGGCCCGGGTGGTGTCGGAGGCGCTGGCCGACCGGCCGCACCGGCTGCTCAGCCTCGGCGTGGGCCGGTCGGACCTGCGGCGCTACGGCACGGCGGAGGACCACACCCGCTGGCACGGGCTGGACGCCGACGGCCTGCGCCGGTCGGTCGACGGTTTCCTGCGAACGGCGTCAGCGCGGGGCTGAGCCGGCGGGACGGCGGCGGGTGCGCTCCCGGCCGAGGATCCAGAGCGCCTCGACGCCGTCCTTCCAGGTGATCTTCTTCCCCTCCTCGCGACCGCGCGCCCGGTAGCTGATCGGCACCTCGTACGGGCGGATGCGGCGGCGCAACAGCTTGCCGGTCACCTCCGCCTCCATGCCGAAGCCGCGGGACCGGACGTCGAGGGAGCGGTACAGCTCGACCGGCATCAGCTTGAAGCAGGTCTCCAGGTCGCCGATGTAGGAGTTGAACAGCACGTTGGCGGCCATCGTGACGCCCTTGTTGCCCATCACGTACCAGAAGCTGTAGGCGCTGTGGCTGCCGAAGGTGCGATTGCCGTAGACCACCGTGGCGCGGCCGTCGAGCACCGGGTCGAGCAGGCGCGGGATGTCCTGCGGGTCGTACTCCAGGTCGGCGTCGAGGATGACCATGTACTCACCCTCCGCGCTGTCCACGGCCGTCTTGATGGCCGCGCCCTTGCCCGCGTTGCGCTGGTGGGTGATGACCCGCAGCCGCGCGTCGTCGGCCCGGCCGAGGATCTCACCGGTGCCGTCCCGGCTGCCGTCGTCGACCACGACCAGCTCGATCTCGCACGGGTAATCGACCGCCAATGCCTGCTTGAGGGCATCCGCGATGCGTTCTTCCTCGTTGTAGACCGGCATGAGGATCGAGAGCTTCACGGGGATCTCCACGGTGGCGACAGTAAGTCGGCCCTAGCCTAGCCTGGCTGCTCAGCGCCAGGGAGGCCGCCACCACGGCCAGGGGGCACCCACCCTTCAGGAACATGGTGTTAACTTCCGCCCATGTCGGCAGCCGGCTGGATGGTCGTAGTGGCGCCCGTCGCCGCGTTCGTGGTGCTCACCTCGGTGCTGTGGACCCGCTGTCCGGACGCGGTCGCCCCGCTGCGCCTGGCCGTGGTCCGCGCCGCGCTGCTGACCGGCGTCTTCGCCGTACTCACCGTGGAACTGCTGGGCGCGCTGCGCGCGCTGACCCTGCCGGCCGTCGCCGTGGCCTGGCTGCTCTTCCTCGCCGCCACCGTGGCGGCG
>NZ_JAEVHN010000213.1:0-9394 GCF_016803375.1 Micromonospora sp. 4G55 | reverse complement strand
AGACGTACGTAGCGACACGATGATGTCAGACGTACGTAGCTGTACATCGATCGATGCTCAGACGTACGTAGCTGTACATCGATCGATGCTCAGACGTACGTAAGCTGTACATCGATCGCCGCGTCGTCGACGTCGGTCAGCCCGGCGAGCACCTTGTCCACCGCGGCCAACCCCGCCTCGGCCTGGCCGGCCCGTTCGGTGGCGCGCTTCTGCACCTCCTCGTAGACGCCGAGGCCGAGCAGGTTGACCAGGATCTGCTGGCGGGTGGCCGGCTTGGCGTGCAGGAAGTCGGCGAACTGCCCCTGCGGCAGCAGCACGCAGGAGGTGAACTGCTCGTACGGCAGCCCGACCGCCTCCAGCACCGCCTGCTCCATCTCGGCCGGCGTCCCGGCCACCACCTCGCCCAGGTCCTCCGGGCTCAGCCCGGTGTCCAGCTTGGTGACGTCGAAGCCGGCCGGCATGAGCTGCAACCCGGCGTTGGCCGTCTTGACGTTGCCCCGGCCGTCCCGGCGGACCACCCGGGTGGCCACGTAGCGGGAACCGGCGGACTCGAAGACCAGCCGGACCCGCGCCTCGGTGGCCGACGGCGCGAGCGCGTTCGCCAGCCCTCGCGTGCCGCCCCAGCGGGGCACCGTGCCGTAGAGGGCGAAGCAGATCGCGTCCAGCACCGTCGACTTGCCCGAGCCGGTCGGGCCGACCAGCGCGAAGAAGTCGGCGTCGGTGAAGTCGACGGTGGTCTCGTCCCGGAAGACGGTGAAGCCCGCCATGTCCAGCCGCATCGGACGCATCAGCGGTCGACCTGCTTCCTACTGTTGCTCGTTGCTGAGCGGTTCGGATGGTTCGCTCTCCGCCCGGCAGTGGCCGGGCTGGAGTCCTGGACCGGCAGTCTGGTCCGGTGGCGATCGGTCCGGTCCTGCAGGATCTGCTTCACCCTGTGATGTGGGGTGTACAGGGCGATGTCGGGGTCGCCTACCCTGTGCAGGATGTTGATCGCGGCGTTCACGTCGGCCTGCCACACCACCCTGCACCAGGTGCAGTGAAACCGATCCCCGCTGCGTCGACCGAGCCGGCCGCAGCGGTGACAGGTTTGTGAGGTGTAGGCGGCGTTGACGTGTACGAGCGCAGAACCTCTGCGCTCCGACACGTTCGTCAGTGCCTCGTCGGTGACACCTTTGGTCCACGCGGCGAGGCGCCGGTTGACGTTCCTGCCAAGCGCCCTACGACCGGCGAAGCGCTTGGTGAGGTTTTCGGCGACGAGGGTGGCGGCCTTGTCGACGACCCGGTGCACGGCGGTGAAGATTTCCGTGCGCACTCGGGCGCGGTGGCGAGCGGCCTGCCGGTCCCGTTGGACGGTCCCGAGGTTGTTGGACCTGATCCGGTGCGCTTTCGCCTGGTCACCGCGCAAGGCGGCCTTTGTCGCGATCGAGCGCAGCTTTGCCCGACGGCGGTTACGTTCCTTCAACCGGTCCGACTCACTGGAAAGCAACTCACCGAGACTCCTGCCGTGGTGGTCACCGTCGGAGTCGGTCAAGGCCTCGGTGTAGCCCTTGTCGACGCCGATTGTCCGTCCGCCGCACGGCCGTTGCGACGACCTCAACTGCGACGCGTCGGTTTGGTAGTGGACCTCCACCTGGCCGCGGCGCAGGATCAGCCGCAGTGTGCCAGTCGGAGCGACGATCGTGGACAGCGGGATCCTGACCATTCTACGACGTTGCAGGCCGGGAATCGCGAGCCACAACTGGCCACGGGCGTCAGCAACGGTGTTGTACTGGTCGGCGCGCACCACAATCTGATCGTGGGTGCGGTTGCGGCCGTGTTTCCAATGCTTGCGTACCTGCCGAGCCAGGAAGGGGTCACTGACCCAGTCGCCAGTTCTGAGCGCCTTCAGCATCCGCTTGCGCTCGGTCGGATCGGTCGTGCGCCGGCCAACCGCCCGGCGAATCTGCACCGTGGCCGCCGCCAGGTTCGCTGCGATGTCCGCCATGGCGTCGCGGACCGTTTCCTTCCACGCATTCGCCAACACACCGAACCGCTCGTGAGTGCCGTCGGCCAACCATTGATCCCGCACCCGCCGGTCTGTCAACCCCGACCCGACCCCGGCGACGGACCCGTAACGCTGCCACACCTCGCTGCGAACCCGACCCAACCGGCGAGCCTGCTCCACCAGCTCGGCATACTTACCTGCGTTGAGGGCCGTCGAGTACGCGATCCGGGTGACTTTCACCGTTCGCCCCTGGGGATCAAAAGTGCCCCTTTCAAGTTGCCCTTGCCTCGCGTTGCAAACCGCGCGCACCCCAAGAGGTGTATGCAGGATCGCCGGCAGGTTTTCGTAGCAGGGAAAGCCGACAACGAGTTACACCTCCTCGAAGAGCTCGTCGAAGAGCTCCCGCACGCCGTCGTCGTCGTGGCCCCGGCTGTCCAGGTAGTCGGCGAACAGCTCCCGCGGGGAGCGGCCGGCCCGCTGGGCGACCCGGGTGCCGCTGCCCGGGGCCGGGACCAGCTCCGGGTCGATCCGGATCTCCAGCGCCCGGGGGAGCAGCTCCTGCACCTCCTCGCGGAGGCCGGCCCGCGGCTGCTCGCGGACGAACACCCGCAGCCAGCCCTCGGGCGGGGTCAGCTCGGCCAGTTGGGCGAGGGTGCCCCGCACCGTGCGCAGCGGCACCGCGGCCGGCACCGGCACCTCGCGGACCTGCGCGGCGGTCGTCGCGGTGACCTCCACCAGCGTCACCGAGGCGACGTTCTCCTGCTCGCCGAAGTCGACCGCCAGCGGACTGCCGCTGTAGCGGATCGGGCAGGGCCCGATCACCCGCTGCGAGCGATGCAGGTGGCCCAGCGCCACGTAGTGGGCGTTGCCCGGGAAGACCGTCGCCGGCACGGCGTAGCCGAGCACGGTGTGCGCGTCCCGCTCGCCGCCGCCGGTGGTCGCGCCGACCACGGTGACGTGGGCGGTGACCAGGTGCACCCGGTCGGGCTCGGTGAAGCCCTCGGTGAGCCGGTCGAGGACCCGGCCCAGGTGGTCGGCGTACGTCTGGGTGGCCTCGGCGGCGGTCAGCTCGTACATCTCCACGGCGCGGACGGCGTACCGCTGGGAGAGGAAGGGCAGCGCGGCGAGCTGCCAGCGCTCGCCGTCGCGGGTGACCCCGTCGATGACGTGCTCGGCCGGGTTCTCCCGGACGCTGCCGCGCAGCGTGATGCCGGCCGCGTCGGCCCACGGCCGCAGCGCGTCCAGGGCCTGGCCGTTGTCGTGGTTGCCGCCGATCGCCACCACGTCGGCCCCGGTGCGGCGCAGCGCGGTCAGCGCCCGGGTGACCAGCCGGGTCGCCTCCGGGCTGGGCGCGGCGGTGTCGTAGAGGTCGCCCGCGACGACGACCAGGTCGGGACGCTCGGCGGCGGCGATCTCGATGACCCCCGCCAGCACCTGCTTGTGCTCGTCGGCGCGGGACTGCCCCTTGAGCACCTTGCCGACGTGCCAGTCCGAGGTGTGCAGGATCTTCATGGGTGCGCGCTCCCTAGAACGGGATGTCGTCGTCGCCGGCGCCCGAGCCGACCACCGCGAACGGGTCGGCCGACTGGGTGATCGAGCGCAGCGTCTGCGAGGGGGGCTTCCCCGCCTCGGAGACCCGGGTCGCCCAGGCGGGGAAGGGGAACTCCAGGCAGAGCGGGACCGGGATGTCGGGCTGGTTGACGAACATGGTGCCCGGCTTGGCCAGCAGCGCCCGCTGGCGCTGGGCCGGCGGGAGGAAGCCGTACTCGGGGCGGGACGCCTCGGCCGGGTCGAGCCGGCCGACCACCCGGATCGCCGAGTTGGTGACGATCCGCCGCTCCACCTCGCTCGCCGTCTGCTGCGCGCCGATCAGGATCACCCCGAGCGAGCGGCCCCGCTCGGCGATGTCGAGCAGCACCTCCTTGATCGGGGAGGAGCCCTCGCGCGGGGCGTACTTGTTGAGCTCGTCGAGGACGACGAAGAGCAGCGGCTTGGCGGTGCCGGACTTCTCCTTGCGCTCGAACTCGCTCTTGAGCGTCACGCCGACCACGAAGCGCTGCGCGCGGTCCGGCAGGTTGTGCAGGTCGACCACGGTGACCTGGGCGCTCTCGGCGGTGTTGATGCTGTGCGGCCGGCGGGTGGCCAGGTCGCCGCGGATCAGCCGGCCCAGGTCCTTCTTGCTGCCGATCAGCCGGCGGGCGAAGGCGTTGACCGTGCCGAGGCCGACCGCGCTGCCCGCCCAGTCGCTGCGGGTCTCGTCGTCGTTGAGCTGCTCGACGATGTGGTCGACCAGGTCGGCGTACGAGCCCAGCCGGACCCCGTCGACGCTCACCCCGCCGTCGGCGGGCTGGGCGTACCGGGCCAGGTGGGCGGCGACCGAGTGGACCACCATCGTGTACTGCTGGCGCTCGTCGTCGGCGTCGGCGAAGACGTACGGCAGGAGGCGGTCGGCGCAGAACTCGCTCAGCGTCCAGTAGAAGCTGTCCACGCCGGTGAGCCGGCTGCTCACGTCCGGGGTGCCGGAGGCGTCGCCGACCCGGGGCGGGGCGTAGACCCGCACGTCGGGGAAGGCGCCGGCGTCCAGCCCGAGCTTCGCGTACGCGGCCCGGGTCGGGTCGTCGAGCCGGGCGTTGGGGTGGTCGAGGAAGAGCAGGTCCTCGCCCTTGACGTTGAAGATCAGCGCCTTGGCGTTGACCGCGTCGCCGCCGAGCACCCCGGAGCGGAAGACCGAGTAGAGCAGGAAGGTGGCGAAGCTGGTCTTGGTGGCCACTCCCGAGATGCCGGAGATGGAGACGTGCGCGCCCCGGCTGCCGTCGAGGAAGTCGGCGTTGAGGTAGACCGGGACGCCGTCGCGGCCCATGCCCATCGGGATGCGCCGCTCCATCCGGTCGAAGTGCAGCGCCCGCGCCCGGGCGTCGCCCTCGGCCCGGTGGACCGCCGCGCCCGGCGCGGGCGGCACGTAGAACTCCGGGTCACCCGGGTCGTGGTGATCTCGGCGGCCTCCTGCACCTGGGCGGGGAGGGTGCCGTCGGCGATGGCGAACACGTCCGAGTCGAACTGGGCGCCCTCGTGCCGGGCCCGGACCTGGGTGACCACCCCGGCGATGGTGACCGGCTCCCGGTCGGGCAGCTCACGCCGGGTGACGACCACGTCGTCGAGTTGGAGGTAGCTGTCGGGGGAGACGGCGGTCCAGAACTGCAGCGGGGTGGCGTCGGCGGTGCCGAGCACCCGGCCGACCGGCCGGCCCGGGCCGTCGAGCAGGTCGTCGGTCATCTCAGGACTCCGGTCAGCTGCTCGTCTCGGTCAGGGCGCACGCCCTGCATCCTGCCCGAGGAGTACGACACGTTGCCACGCGACGCGGCGGACGCCACGCGCTGTCGTCGCGGGCCGTCGCGCTGCGGGACGGCGCGGCCACCCTGCGTTCCTCTCGTCCGTGCGATTCCCCCACCGAGGGGCGTGATCCGCGAGAGCATCGGGAGGGCCGGGAGAGCGAGGAGTGCCGTGGGAACGAGAGGCCGACTGGCCGGGCTGCTCGGCCTCGCCGCGCTGCCCCCGGTGCTGGAGGAGGCGCTGCTGGTCGGCGTCGGCCTGCACGCCGCTCGGGGCCTGGCCCCGCAGGCAACCGCCGTGTGGCCGTACGACTCGTACCACGACCTGCGCTGGCTGCTGGTGTACCACAACTCCTGGGGGATGTTCCTGCTCGGCCTGCTGCTGCTGACCGTGCTCCGGGGCGTGCTCTCCGCCGGGCTGACCGCGCTGGCCTGGCCGGCCGGGGTGCCGCGGCCGTCCTGGGGCTGGCTGATCCGGCGCAACCTGGAGGTCGCGGTGCTCGCGGCGGCGGTCATCTCGCCGTGGGCCGCGCTCTCCGTCGCCTTCTCGGCGGTGGCGCTGTCGTGGTACCTGTTCGCCTCCCTCGGTCCGATGCTGCTGCTCGCCCCCTTCCTGGTCCGGGCCGGGGTGGTGAGCCGGTGGTGGAAGGGGCTGCCGACGATCGAGCTGTTCGGCTGGGCGTCGCTGAACTTCGTGGTGCTGACCCTGGCCGGCGCGGTGATCTCCAGCACCCCCGGGTGGTGGACGGTGCTGGTGGCCGGTCTGGCCGGCGTCGCGAACGGGCTGCTCTGGCAGCGCACCGTGGCCGCCGCGACGGCACCGGTCCGGCACTGGGCGCGGGTGCCGGTCGCCCCGATCGCGATCGCGTTCGCCCTGGCCGGCTCAATCTGGGCCCAGGCGTTCATCGGGTTCGCGGGAGGTGGCGGGCAGGGGCAGTGGCGGCCACCGGTGCTCAGCGAGCGGTTGCCCGACCGGGTGCCGCACGCGGTGATCGTCCTGGGCGGGCACAACTCGAGCTGGGACGGGACCCCTGCCGCCGACCCGCGGGTCGAGCGCTTCTCCTACCGTGGCCTGGACGCGCAGGGCCAGCCCCTGCCGTACCCGGCCGAGGCGACCCACCGGTCCCTGGATTCCAGCAGCGCCCTGCTCGCCGACCAGGTCGAGTCGGTGCACCGGCGTACCGGACGCCCGGTGGCGCTGGTGGGGCAGAGCGAGGGTTCCATGGTCGCCCGCACCTACCTGGAGCGGCTGCCCCGCGGCCCGGTGACCACGGTGGTGATGTTCAGTCCGCTGGTCCAGGCCGGCCGGACCTACTACCCGCCGCCCGGATACGAAGGCTGGGGGGTGGCGGCCGGTTGGGAGCTGCGGATCATGTTCTGGCTGTCGAACCTGCCACTGGCGGTGAAGGACGAGCCGGACAGTTCGTTCGTGCGGTCGGTGCTGAGCAACGCGCCGTTCTACCGCAACCGCACCCTCTGCCCGGTACCCGGGGTCCGGATGATCGCCTTCCTGCCGACGATCAGCGCCGCGGAGGCGCCGCCGGGGGAGTACAGCCGTGTCCCGGTCTATCAGCAGCCCGCGCTGCACGGCGGCCTGGTGGGCGAGCGGGCGGTGGAGGACCGGGTGGTCGCCTTCCTGGCGGGGGAGCCGGTGGAGATGCCCCGGCGGGAGTACGGCCTGCTGCAGCGGCTGGGCGCCGCCTGGCAGGCCCCGCCGCTGGCCCTGATGCTCAATCCGATCTGGTCGGCGACCAGGGAGGGGGATCCGGCGATGACGGGCCGGATCTGCGAGGCCCGCTGAACCCACCCGTGGCCCGGCCGATGCGACGATGTCGCAGCAACAGTCGCAGCACCGCGGCGTCGAGCCCCACCACCAGCAGCGCGGGGACCGGCGCGTACGGAAACAGCAGCAGGTCGACAGCGGCGCTCAGGGTGGCGCAGCCGAGGGCGACCGACGTCGTGCCCCGGCGTCCGGTGGTCGCCGCCAGGCCGGCGAGCGTGACCACCGCGCCGATCGCGACGTGCAGCCAGGCCCAGCCGGTGATGTCGACGAGGTACATGCCCTGGCCGGTCTGTACGACGAACGGGTCGACGGTCGTGTCGGCCCACCCGGACAGCATGTCCACCAGGCCGCTGGTGGTCAGCAGAGTGCCGGCCAGCAGCGGTGGACCGGGTCGCTGCGCCCCGGCGGCGTCGACCGGCTGAGGAAACCCCATCTGCCCAGGTTAGGACCTGCGCGTGCGGCGCGGGCCGGAGCCGACGACGCCGGGAGCGACGGGCGGAACGCGAAAAGTTCTGGAAAAAACCTCGGCCGGAAGTCGTGACAGAGAAGGGCCGCCTGGGTTCAGAATAGCCACAGCATTCATCGAGGATCTTCCGTTCTTCGATGGCTGTCGCCATGGCCGTACCCTGCGGTCTTCCATGGCCGGCCCGGGTCGAACCCCCGCCCGGGTCCCGTCAGCCGGACACCCCCTCCGGCTGTCCCTGTGGAGGCAGAACGTATGCGTCGAACCACCCTGCTGAGCGGCCTCGCCACGGCCGCTCTCCTGGCCACCGCCGCCACGGTGCCGACCGCCGCCGCGGCGGCGCCCGGCGTCTCCGGTGACGCGTTCACCCGGGCGGTCGCCCAGCTCAAGGCGCACTCCGGCGCCGGGCTCGCGGCGGATGGCCAGAGCTTCACCCTGCGTCAGGTCGCCACCGACGCGGACGGCACCGAGCACGTCCGGCTCAACCGCTACTCCGACGGACTGCCGGTGCTCGGCGGTGACGTCGTGGTGCACCTCGGCAAGGGCAACGCCTGGCGGGGCGCCAGCCAGAGCCTGACCGCCGCCCCGCGGCGCGCCCCGAAGGCGAAGCTGAGCACGGCCGCCGCGGGCCGGGTGGCGCTCGCCGCGTCCACCGCCACCGGTCGCACCGTCTCCGGCGCCCAGCTGGTGCACGACGCCGACCAGGCCGGCACCACCCTGGCGTACGAGGTGGTGGTCGGCGGCACCTATGCCGACGGCACCCCGAGCGAGCTGCACGTGCTGGTCGACGCCGCCACCGGCGCGGTCCGCGACTCGTGGGAGGGCGTGCAGCGCGAGGGCACCGGCAACACCTTCCACTCCGGCTCGGTGACCGTGGGCAGCACGGCCGCCGGCGGTACCTGGCAGCTCGCCGACGCCACCCGGGGCAACCACCGGACCTACGACCTCAACGGGGGGACCAGCGGCACCGGCACCCTGGTGACCAACGCCGGCAACGTCTTCGGCGACGGCACCCTGGCCAACCGGCAGACGGCCGCCGCGGACGCGGCGTACGGCGCGCAGAAGACCTGGGACTACTACAAGAGCACCCACGGCCGCAACGGCATCCGCAACGACGGGGTCGGCGCGTACAGCCGGGTGCACTACAGCAGCAACTACGCCAACGCCTTCTGGAGCGACTCCTGCTTCTGCATGACGTACGGCGACGGCGGCTCCGGCTGGTACCCGCTGACCTCGCTGGACGTGGCCGGGCACGAGATGACCCACGGCATCACCAGCAACACGGCCGGCCTGCGCTACAGCGGCGAGTCCGGCGGCCTGAACGAGGCCACCAGCGACATCTTCGGCACCCTGGTCGAGTTCTCCGCCGCCAACAGCAAGGACCCGGGCGACTACCTGATCGGTGAGAAGCTGCGTAGCAGCGGCGTCCCGCTGCGCTACATGGACAAGCCCTCCAAGGACGGCTCGTCCGCCGACTGTTGGTCGAGCAGCGTCGGCCGGCTGGACGTGCACCACTCCTCCGGGGTGGCGAACCACTTCTTCTACCTGCTCGCGGTCGGCAGCGGCTCCTCGTCGTACGGCAACAGCCCGACCTGCAACGGCAGCACCGTGGCCGGCATTGGCAACGCCAAGGCCGGCGCCATCTGGTACCGCGCGCTGACCACCTACATGACCTCGCGGACCAACTACGCCGGGGCGCGCACCGCCACCCTGTCGGCCGCCGGGGACCTGTACGGCGCGGGCAGCGTCGAGTACAACACGGTCGCCGCCGCCTGGTCGGCCGTGAGCGTCAACTGACCGCCTGAGCCTCCGGCGGGCGGCTTCCTCCGGCCACC
>NZ_JAEVHN010000212.1:0-9412 GCF_016803375.1 Micromonospora sp. 4G55 | reverse complement strand
CGCGACGCGGCGTCCAGCAGGCAGTACCCGGACAGGTGCAGGTGCCCGGCGTCCGGCGCCGCGGCCAGCGCCCGCTCGACGTGCTCGACGGTCAGCCGCAGGTTCGCGCCGCGTTCGGTGACCATCGTGCGTTCCCCGGCGGTGGCCAGCACGATCACCGTGCCGGTGGCGCCGCCCGGATGCACCTCGACGGCACACTCCACGCCGACCCGCTCCAGCTCGGCCACCCGGTCCCGCCCGGCGCTGTCGTCGCCGACCGCGCCCACCAGCGTCACCGGCACGCCCTGCGCCGCGATCCAGGCCGCGGTGTTGGCCGCCTGGCCGCCCCCGCTGACCTGGATCGTCGCCGGGGTGTCCGAGCCGGTGGCCAGCGGCCCGGCCAGCACCGCCACCACATCGGTGATCAGGTCACCGACCACGACCACCCGGGACGGGCCGGTCATGCCGGCGCGTCGGCGCGCAGGGCGGCCGCGGCGACGGCGATCCGGGCGGCCAGGTCGGCGTTGCGCAGGATGATCCGCACGTTCACCGCCAGGCTGGCGCCCTCGGTGGCCGAGTGGAAGTGGGCCAGCAGGAACGGGGTCACCGCCTTGCCGGTCACCTGATCGCGGCCCAGCCGGGCGAGGCCCTCGGCGAGGGTCCGGTCGTGCAGCGCCGGGTCGAGCTGCTCGTCGGTCGGGAGCGGGTTGGCCACGATCAGCCCGCCGCCGTGCACGCCCTGCTGCTCCCGGGCGGCCAGCACGTTTGCCACCTGCTCCGGAGAGTCCACCGACCAGTCCAGGTCGAAGCCGGCGTCGGTCAGGTAGAAGCCGGGGAACCGCCGGGTGCGGTAGCCGACCACGCCCACGCCGAGGGTCTCCAGCCGCTCCAGCGTCGCGCCCACGTCGAGGATCGACTTCACCCCGGCGCAGACCACCGCGATCGGCGTCCGGGCCAGGGTGACCAGGTCCGCGGACTCGTCGAAGGTCTGCGCCGCCTCCCGGTGCACGCCGCCGAGCCCGCCGGTGGCGAAGACGCCGATCCCGGCCGCCGCGGCGACCGCGCTGGTGGCGGCCACCGTGGTGGCGCCGTCCGCGCCGGTGGCGGCGGCCACCGCCAGATCGCGTACGGAGAGTTTGCTCACTCCGTCGACGGTGGCGAGCCGGGTGAGCTGGGCGTCGTCGAGCCCCACCACCAGCTCGCCGCCGACCATTCCGATGGTGGCCGGGACCGCGCCGGCCTCCCGTACGGCCCGCTCGATCTGGCGGGCCACTCGCAGGTTGTCCGGTCGGGGCAGACCGTGCGAGACGATGGTGCTCTCCAGGGCGACGACCGGTCGACCGTCACGCAGGGCGTCGGCGACCTCGGCGCCGAGACGCATGTGAAAGTTGGTCACCTCAGTTACCGTACGGGCCGCCGTCGGGGTGGGCTGCGGTGGACCGGCCCCCACCGACCTGCCAAACTGGCAAGTTGGAGGTGTCAACAGTGAGCACACAGATTCTCGAACGGCCGGAGCTGAAGGACGCGGACACCGGTCCGGAGATGTTCCACTACGTCCGCAAGGAGAAGATCGCCGAGAGCGCCGTCATGGGCACCTTCGTCGTCGCGCTCTGCGGCGAGACGTTCCCGGTGACCAAGGCCGCCAAGCCGGGCTCGCCGGTCTGCCCGAAGTGCAAGGAGATCTACGACTCGTACGGGGAGTGATCCCGGGCGGCCGGTCCGGCCGCCCCCGTACTCTTCGGCGGTGTGACCACCTCCACCGCCCTGCTCTTCGCCGACCTGACCGGGGTGGCCGTCTTCGCCGCCTCCGGGGCGTCCGCGGCGGTGGCCAAACGGCTCGACCTCTTCGGCGTCGTCTTCGTCGGCTTCGTGGCCGCCCTCGGCGGCGGGATCTTCCGTGACCTGGCCATCGACGAGGTGCCCCCGCTGGCCTTCGCCGACTGGCGGTACGCCACCACCGCCGCGGCGACCGCCGCCGCCGTCTTCTGGCTGCACCCGCAGCTGGCCCGGCTGCGCACCACCGTGCTGGTGCTGGACGCGGCGGGCCTGGCGCTGTTCACCGTCACCGGCACGCTCAAGGCGCTCGACGCCCACGTGCCGCCGGTCGGCGCCTGCGTGATCGGCATGCTCACCGCCATCGGCGGCGGGCTGGGCCGGGACCTGCTCACCGCCGAGATCCCGGTGGTGCTGCGCCGGGAGATCTACGCGGTGGCCGCGCTGGCCGGCGCGGTCGCGGTGGCCCTGCTCGACGCCACCGGACGCGCCGGCACCGCACCGCTGACCGCCGCCGCCCTGCTGGTCTTCGCGCTGCGGCTGGTGGCGCTGCGGCGGCGCTGGTCCGCCCCGGTGGCCACCCTGCGACCCCCGAACGACCGGCGTCCGCGGCCCCCCAGACCTGACCACTCACGGTTTGCGGCGTGTCGCGGTGTCGCCCGAGCGGGACGGCGCGACACGCCGCAGAGCGGGTCGGGCGGGGCGCGGGCGGGGGTGGCGGATGTGACCAGCGTGGCGTCGAGTGGGGCGAGCGGCGTGCGCTGGTTATGCTGAGTCGGCCTTCGCGGCATCTTCTGCGCGGAGGCGTTTTCATGGGCGGCGGTACCCGTGGCCCTCGGCCGGGGTCCGCCATGGTGCGGTCGGAGAGGAGCCTCGCGTGGCAGCCCGGTTGCCGGCGCTAGAGACGTTCCCGCCCCTGCGTGCCTGGCAGCGCAAGGCGATGGTGGAGTACCTGCGCCGCCGCACCGAGGACTTCACCGCGGTCGCCACCCCCGGCGCCGGCAAGACCACCTTCGCCCTGCGGATCGCCGCGGAGCTGCTCGTGGACGGCACCGTCGAGGCGGTCACCGTGGTCGCCCCGACCGAGCACCTGAAGACCCAGTGGTCGACCGCCGCCGCCCGGGTCGGCATCCAGCTCGACGCCGCGTTCCGCAACGCCGACGTGCACTCCGCCGCCGACTTCCACGGCGCGGTCGTGACCTACGCGCAGGTCGGCATGGCTCCGCTGGTGCACCGGCGGCGCACCATGACCCGGCGCACGCTGGTCATCCTGGACGAGATCCACCACGCCGGCGACTCCCGGTCCTGGGGCGACGGGGTCAAGGCCGCCTTCGAGCCCGCGGTACGCCGGCTGATGCTCACCGGTACGCCGTTCCGCTCCGACGACAACCCCATCCCGTTCGTCACCTACGAGCGCGGCGGCGACGGGCTGCTGCGCTCCCGCGCCGATTCGGTCTACGGCTACTCCGACGCGCTGCGCGACGGCGTGGTCCGGCCGGTGCTCTTCCTGGCGTACTCGGGGGAGACCCGGTGGCGCACCAACGCCGGCGACGAACTGGCGGCGCGGCTGGGCGAGCCGATGACGCAGGACCTGGTGGCGCAGGCCTGGCGTACCGCCCTGGACCCGGCCGGGGACTGGATGCCCCAGGTGCTCCGGGCCGCCGACGCCCGGCTGACCGTGCTGCGCAACGCCGGCATGCCGGACGCGGGTGGCCTCGTCATCGCCAGCGACCAGCAGAACGCCCGCTCGTACGCGAAGCTGATCGAGCAGGTGACCGGCGAGCGGGCCGCGGTGGTGCTCTCCGACGACGTGGGGGCCTCCGCGCGGATCGCGACGTTCGCGGCGTCCGAGCAGCGCTGGCTGGTCGCGGTCCGGATGGTGTCCGAGGGCGTCGACATTCCCCGGCTGGCGGTCGGCGTCTACGCCACCAGCGCCAGCACCCCGCTCTACTTCGCCCAGGCGATCGGGCGTTTCGTGCGGGCCCGCCGGCCGGGGGAGACCGCCTCGGTCTTCGTGCCGAGCGTGCCGCACCTGCTCGGGCTGGCCAGCGAGATGGAGGCCGAGCGGGACCACGTGCTCGGCAAGCCCAAGGAGTCCGACGGCTTCGACGACGACCTGCTGGAGCGCGCCCAGCGCGACGACCAGGCCAGCGGTGAGCTGGAGAAGCGCTTCACCGCGCTCTCCGCGACCGCCGAGCTGGACCAGGTCATCTTCGACGGCGCCTCCTTCGGCACCGCCGCCCAGGCCGGCACCCCCGAGGAGGAGGAATATCTCGGCCTGCCCGGCCTGCTGACCGCCGACCAGGTCTCCATGCTGCTCACCAAGCGGCAGGCCGAACAGCTCGCCGCGCAGCGCCGGCGGGCGCCACGCAGACCGCTGAGCCGGCCGCTGACGCCCCCGCGGCGCCCGCCGCACCGATGAGTGCCGCCCAGCGTCGGGTGGCCCTGCGCCGCCAGCTGAACGCCCTGGTGGCCGCCCGGCACCACCGCACCGGCCAGCCGCACGGCAAGATCCACGCCGAGCTGCGCGCCTCTGCGGCGGCCCACCCAGCGCCCAGGCGACGATCGAGCAGCTCGAAGAGCGCATCGCCACCGTCCAAACCCTCTGACGCCACCCGCCCCACCCGGCGCGGGCGCGAAGATCCCCGCACTTTCCCGGAAAGCGTGGCTATTCGGCGCGTCGAGGCCACTCATGCCGTGAAAGTGCGCGGATCTTGGGCGCGGGGGAGAGCACAGACGAAGCCGCCGGAGCCCCTTGGGGCTCCCGGCCGGCTATGTCGTCGTTATGTGGTTGCGGATTCAGTTCGCCATCAGATCGGCGCCACGCCAGCTGAACTCCGGGTCCGTCGCGTACTTCACGGTGATCTTCACGAGATCCTCCGCGTACTTGTTCGCGTGGTGCCCACAGAACACCAGCTCGCTCCCACCCGCCAGAGTGATCCGGAGCTTGCCGGCAGCATTGCAGCGGTCGCACCGTTCATCGGCGGCTGGGGGCGCCACCGTCTCGGGCGGCGGCGTGAGGGTCGGGGTCATCGCCTTCCTCCTCTGGTCGTCACCGATGAACACTCTCTTCGGTCGTTGCTCACCCATCGTGCAACACCCTCGTCGGGCCCTGCCTTCCCTGTGTGCCCGCGGGCGACCGAGGTCACACATGGCAGGGAGACAGTGTGCCGTGTGCCAAGGGTGCCACGTCAACGATCACAAACGGGCAACCGTCCGATCACCTTTGAGTGTTCTACGGCTAGTGGTCAAACCGACACGGCTGGTTGACGTGAAGGGGTCAGTCCAGGTAGTCGCGGAGCACCTGGGAACGGGACGGGTGACGCAGCTTGGACATCGTCTTGGACTCGATCTGCCGGATCCGCTCCCGGGTCACCCCGTACACCTGGCCGATCTCGTCCAGGGTGCGCGGCTGACCGTCGGTCAGGCCGAAGCGCAGGCGTACCACGCCCGCCTCACGTTCGGAGAGCGTCTGCAGCACCTGCTGGAGCTGGTCCTGCAGCAGCGAGAAGGAGACGGCGTCGACGGCGACGACGGCCTCGGAGTCCTCGATGAAGTCACCGAGCTGGCTGTCGCCCTCGTCGCCGATGGTCTGGTCCAGCGAGATGGGCTCCCGGGCGTACTGCTGGATCTCCAGCACCTTCTCCGGTGTGATGTCCATCTCCTTGGCCAGCTCCTCCGGGGTGGGCTCGCGGCCCAGGTCCTGGAGCAGCTCGCGCTGGATCCGGCCGAGCTTGTTGATCACCTCGACCATGTGCACCGGGATGCGGATGGTGCGGGCCTGGTCGGCCATCGCCCGGGTGATCGCCTGCCGGATCCACCAGGTGGCGTACGTGGAGAACTTGTAGCCCTTGGCGTAGTCGAACTTCTCCACCGCGCGGATCAGGCCGAGGTTGCCCTCCTGGATCAGGTCCAAAAACGCCATCCCGCGCCCGGTGTAGCGCTTGGCGATGCTCACCACCAGCCGGAGGTTCGCCTCCAGCAGGTGGTCCTTGGCGGCGCGGCCCTGCGCCACGATGAGCTCCAGGTCACTCTTCAGCTCGGCGGAGACCGGGGTGCAGGCGGAGAGCTTCTCCTCGGCGAACAGCCCCGCCTCGATCCGCTTCGCCAGCTCGACCTCCTGCGCGGCGGTCAGCAGCTTCGTCCGCCCGATCCCGTTGAGGTACGCCCGGACGAGGTCGGTGGAGATGCCGCGCTCGTCGGTCGCGTCCAGGTCGGTCAGGGTCTCCGTGCCGTGCTCGGCGTCGATGGTGGCGGCCGGGCGCGTCTGGTTCTCGATCATCTGCAGGGCCATCTCAGTCTCTCCCCGTGTCCGCTTCTGTGCCGCGTACCGGCCCCAGTGGTGCCGGTGACAGACAGCTTTCCAACCGGGGCGTGAAACGGGAGTGAGGCGATCGGGGACCCGACAGCAATCCGGTCGGTTGCCGGGTGTCGTCGCCGGGTCCGCTTGCCGGCGGCGGTTACCGTGCCAGCGGTCGGCCACCGGGGCCGGCGGCGAACAGGCGACGGAGGACGTGGTGGTCTTCAAGCGGCTCATGCAGGCGATGGGTGTGGGTGGTCCCTCGGTGGAAACCGTGCTGGCCAACCCGAACTGCCGTCCGGGCGGTCAACTGGAGGGACGGATCCAGGTGGCCGGCGGGGACCACCAGGTGGACGTCTCCTATGTGGCCCTCGGCCTGGTCACCCGAGTCGAGGTGGAGAGCGCCGACTCCGAGTACGACACCACGCAGGAGTTCGGCCGTCGCCAGGTCACCGGCCCGTTCCGGCTGGAGCCCGGCCAGCGGTACGACGTCCCGTTCCGCTTCGACGTGCCCTGGGAGACCCCGCTGACCGACCTGTACGGGCACCACCTGCACGGGATGACGATGGGTCTGCGTACCGAGCTGGAGGTGGCGCGGGCCGTCGACAAGGGTGACCTGGACCCGGTGGCGGTGCACCCGCTGCCGGCGCAGGAGCGGCTGCTGGAGGCGCTGCTGCGGCTGGGCTTCCGGTTCGCCCGGGCCGACGTCGAGCGGGGGCACATCTACGGCGTACGGCAGAGCCTGCCGTTCTACCAGGAGATAGAGTTCCACCCGGCGCCGCAGTACGCCCGCGCGATCAACCAGTTGGAGCTGACCTTCATCAGCGACCCGCAGCAGACCCAGGTGGTGCTGGAGATCGACAAGCGGGGCGGCATCCTCACCGAGGGGCGCGACGCCTTCGGCCGCTTCACCGTCGACCACGCCACCCTGGACCGCACCGACTGGGCCGCCCAGCTCGACGGCTGGCTCCGCCAGTCCATCCAACGCCGCGGCCTCTTCTTCTGACCGCCCACCCCCGGGCCGCGCACGCCCAGCGCCGGTGATCAAGAAGTTTGCGTCAGGAAAGTGGGCTCGGCTGACGCAAACTTCTTGATCAACTAGGCGGGGCCGGGGCGGGAGGGGCGGGGGTCAGAGTCGAGGAGGAGGGTGCGGGGGCCGACGTTGACGCTCTCCACCAGCATGTGGGCGCGGAAGCGGCCCGTCTCGACCTTGGCGCCGCGGTCGCGGAGCGCCTCCACCACCGCCGTCACCAGGGGTTCGGCGACCTCCGCGGGGGCGGCGGCGGTCCAGCTCGGACGCCGACCCTTGCGGGCGTCGCCGTAGAGGGTGAACTGGCTGACCACCAGGATCGGGGCGCCGGTGTCGGCGGCACTGCGATCGTCGTCGAGGATGCGCAGCTCGTGGATCTTGCGGGCCATCGTCTGCGCCACCTGCGGCGTGTCGGCGTGCGTGACGCCGAGCAGCACCAGCAGCCCGTCGTCGATCTGGCCGACCACCGCGCGTCGACCGTGACGCTCGCCCGGCCGACCGTCTGCACCACCGCCCGCATCAGCGGACCCCCCTTCGGCCGCCCTCCGGCGCCGCCGGCGCGACCCGCGTCACGCCGTCACCGGCTCGATGATGCCGCGTTCGATCAGGTGCGCCACGATCGGGCCGGCCGCCTCGGCCAGCTCCTGCGGGGTGACGTCGTGCGCGGCGGCCAGCAGGGCGAGCTGGTCGCGCAGCGCCAGCCGGCCGTCGCAGCCGCCGACCAGCGCCAGCACCAGCGGGTCGACCTCCTCGCTCCAGCGCAGCCCGTGCGGCATCGTGAGGACCTGCCGGTCCACCGCCCACCCCTCGTCGCCCATGGTCGCCTCCTGCCGCAGCTGGAGCCCCTCGGCGGCCCGGTAGCGCTCGGCGAGCAGCGCGTCGGTGTCGCGTACCCGGAGGAAGTCCTGGCGGTCGAACCAGGTGGCGATCCGGTCGCCCATCGGGGGTTCCACCCGCTGGCGCAGGTCCTCGATCCGGACGACCGGTTCGGCGTGCCCGGACCGGCGCAGCGAGACGATGCCGAAGCCGATCGCCTCCACCTTGTGCGCGTCGAACCAGTCCAGCCAGGCCGCCATCCGCTGCGGGTCGGTCGCCTCGCCGACGTCGGTGAGCCAGAGGTTGACGTACGCCATCGGGTCGGCCACCTCGCGCTGGATCACCCAGGCGTCCAGGCCGGTACCCGCGAACCAGCCGGCCACCCGCTCGTGCCACTCCTCGCCGGCCACGTGCACCCAGTTCGCCAGGTACTGCATGGTGCCGCCCTCGGTGAGCAGGCTCGGCGCCGCGGCGGCCAGCTCGGCGCCGATCGCGTCGCCGACCCGCCCGGAGTCGCGGTAGACGTGGGTGGTGGTGCCCGGACCGACCACGAACGGCGGATTGCTCACCACCAGGTCGAAGCGGCGGCCGGCGACCGGGGCGACCAGGTCGCCGCGGAGCAGCTCCCAGTCCTGGCCGTTGAGCGCGGCGGTGGTGGCGGCGAAGCGCAGCGCCCGCTCGGAGAGGTCGGTGGCGGTGACCCGGTCAGCGTGGGTGGCCAGGTGCAGCGCCTGGACGCCGGAGCCGGTGCCCAGGTCCAGCGCGGTCCGCACCGGCCGGCGGACGGTGGCGCCGATCAGCGTCTGGGTCGCGCCGCCGATGCCGAGCACGTGTTCGCTGTGCAGCGGCCGGCCGGGGCGGGCGCTGGCCGGTACGTCGGCGAGGACCCACCAGTCGTCCCCGTACGGTTCCAGGTCGACGCCGGCGCGCAGTCCGTCGCCGTGCCGTTCGACCAGCCCGCCGGCGAGCGCCTCGGCGAGGTCCAGCGGGGCGAGCGCGGCGGCGACCGCCGCCTCGGGCTCGGTCTGGTCGCAGATGAAGACCCGGATCAGCGTGGCGAGCGGGTCGCGGTCCTCGGTGGCGCGCAGGGCGGCGCGGAAGTCGTTGCGGGCCACCCCGCCGGTGGCCTGCGCGCCGAGTCGGCCGGCGATCCCGTTCGAGGTGAAGTCCGCCCGGGTCAGCGCGGTGCGCAGCGCCTCGACGCCGGCGGGGGAGAGCAGCATGTCGTGTCGTTCCACGTGGCCATCCTGCCCCCCGACGGCGGTCGATCGGCCGGCACCCGCGACATCCATACTGCGAGCTGTATGGATTGGTCGCTATCTCTTTTATGGTCATCGATGTATGGCTAGCATCTGCCCCAACATCCGTCGATGGGCGTCCCGGCCGCCACCAGCCTGCTCGGGGCGTACCGGTTGGGAGTCAGACGATGTCCGCTCTGCCCGTCCCCCGGCGCCGCGCGATCCGCGCCGTCGCCGTCACGGCCGCCGCGGCGGCGCTCTCCGTCGCCGCGTCCA
>NZ_JAEVHN010000211.1:0-9424 GCF_016803375.1 Micromonospora sp. 4G55 | reverse complement strand
CCGCCCCGACCGGGGTCGGCTCAAGCCCGACCGCCTCGGCCGGCCCTCGCCGAGGGCGGTGCCCCGCGCGGCACGGCCGGAGCCATGCCCGTCAGTCGGCGGCCAGGATCTCCTCCAACCGCCGCCAGACGTGCGAGCGCCAGCCGCCGCCGAGCAGGGTGGCGGTGCGCTGCTGGACCGGGTCGTCGGGATCGAAGCCGCTGTGCTCCAGGAAGAGCCGGGTGCCGCGCCCCTCCGGGGCGAGGGTCCAGCTCACCTCGGTGTCGAGCGGCCCGCCGCGCCAGGCCCAGCGCAGCCGGCGCGGCGGGTCCACCTCCAGCACCTCGCAGTGCACCACGCCGTCGAAGCCCTGGGCCGGCCGCGGCTCGGTACGGAAGGTGAACCGGTGCCCGACGACCGGCACGACGTCGTTCGGCATCAGCCAGCGGGCGAGCAGGTCGGGCTCGGTGAGCACCCGCCACACCTTCGCCGGCGGGTGCGGCAGGAACTGGTCGACCCGGATCGTCGTGGTGGGCTCAGTCATCGGGCATCCCGTCGAGGACGTCCCGCAGCTCGGCCAGCTTCGCCCGCCAGAACCGCTCGTACGGGGTGAGCCAGTCGGCCACCTCGCGCAGCGGCTCCGGGCGCAACGCGTAGAGCCGCTGCCGGCCAACGGGTCGTTCGGTCACCAGGCCGGCGTCCTTGAGCACCCGCAGGTGCTCCGACAGGCTGGGCCGGCGCATGTCGAAGTGGGTGGCGAGCCGCTGCACCGGCTGCTCGCCACGCTCGCGCAGCAGCCGGAGCACCTCGCGGCGGGTGGGGTTGGCCAGCGCCGCGAAGACGTCGGCCTCAGACACGGGTGGACTGGAGCACGATGCCGTTGCCGTCCGGGTCGTGGAGGGTGGCGTAGCGACCCCACGGGGCGACCTGGATGTCGCCCTCGAAGACGACGCCCCGGTCGCGCAGGGCGGCCACGTCGCCGTCGAGGTCGTCGGTCTCCAGCACCAGGCCCTTGAGCGAGCCGGGCGGCATGGTCGGGAACCAGGTGACCAGGGTCAGCGCGGTGGCGGCGCCCTTCGGGGCCACCTGCACCCAACGCCCGCCGGGGCCCATCGGGTTGTCCCACACCAGGTCGAAGCCGAGGACGTCGACGTAGAAGTCACGGGCCCGGTCCTGGTCGCTGACGGGCACGGAGAGCAGCTGCACATGGGTCACGGTCATGCGCCCACCATAGGTAGGACTTTTCCTACCGGTCAAGCCGGGGGTCGGGAAGGGGTGGCGGCGACGGTGCCGCGCTCCCCCGCCCGGGGTCGCCGGCCATCATGATCGGGATCGGACAGGCGTCACTTGAGCTGACCGGCGGTCAGACCGGACTGGACCTGCCGCTGGAAGGCCACGTAGACGGCGAGCACCGGCAGCACCGCGATGGTGAGGCCGGCGAAGAGCCGGGCGTAGTCGCCGGCGTAACCCTGGCTGACCGAGAGCGCGAAGAGCCCCTGGGCGAGCACCCACTTCGACTCGTCGCCCTGCATCAGCACCTGCGGCAGCAGGAACTGGTTCCAGTGGCTGAGGAAGTTGAAGATCGCCACGCTGATCAGTCCCGGACGAGCCATCGGCAGCATCACCCGGAAGAAGAGCCGGAAGTGGCCGCAGCCGTCGACCAGCGCCGCCTCCGCCACCGAGGTCGGCAGGGTGCGGAAGAAGGCGGTCATGAAGAAGACCGTGAACGGCAGCGAGTACGCCGCGTACACCAGGATCAGGCCGGTCCAGGTGCCGAAGAGCCCGGCGTTGCGGACCACGAAGAAGAGCGGCACCAGGGCGAGGAAGACCGGGAACATCAGGCCGCCGACGAACAGGTAGTAGACGAACTGCCGGCCCCGGAACTCGTACCGGGCGAAGACGTACGCGGCGGTGGCGCCCATCAGCATGGTCAGGCTGACCGAGCCGGCCACCACCACCAGGCTGTTGAGGAAGTACCGGCCGATGTGCGCGTCGGTCCAGGCCCGGGCCCAGTTCTCGAAGCGCAGCGTCTCGGGCAGCCCCCACGGGTCGGCGAGGATCTCGCCGTTGCTCTTGAACGAGCTGACGAACATCCACAGCAGCGGCAGCACCGTCAGCGCGGCCCAGACCAGCAGGAAGCCGTGCGAGAAGACGTTGGCGACGCCGAGTTCGCGGCGGACCGGGCGGTCGGCCGGGCGCGCGGTCGTCGCGGCGACCGGGGCGGCCTCGTCCAGGGTGGTCACGAATACTCGATTCGGTCACGTCGGCCGGCGCGCAGGGACAGCACCGCCACCGACAGGGTCAGGAAGAACATCACCACGCCGATCGCCGAGGCGTAGCCGAACTTGGTCTCGCTGCCGAACGCGGTGTCGTACATCCGCACGCCGATCACGTCGGTGGAGAAGTTGGGGCCGCCGTTGGTCATCAGCTGCACCAGGATGAACCCGTCGAGGGCGAAGATGGCCAGGTAGACCCAGGCGACCTGGACGGTGTCCCAGAGCAGCGGCAGGGTGACCCGGCGCAGGGTGGTCAGCCGGGACGCCCCGTCGAGCATCACCGCCTCGTAGATCTCCTTCGGCACGGCGGACATCGCGGCGCCGAAGAGCACCACGTAGAAGCCGACGTTGCTCCACACCATCACGGCCAGCACGCACCAGAAGGCGGTCCGCGGGTCGCCGAGCCAGGTGGGCGAGCCGAGCCCCATCGCGTGCAACGCGCTGGTGAGCAGGCCCTTGTTGGGGTGGTAGACCTCCTTCCAGAGCAGCGCGATGATCACCACCGAGAGCACCTGGGGGAAGAAGTAGACGGTGCGGTAGAGCGCGCTGCCGCGTACCCCGGTCACCCCGGCCCGGCCCTTGCGCCCGCCCATGTTGAGCATGGTGGCGAAGAAGAGCCCGAGGACGATCGTCAGCACCGGCACCAGGGCCAGCAGGATCGCGTTGTTCTTCAGCGCGTTCCAGACGTAGTCGTCGTGCCAGAGCGCGCGGAAGTTGGCCAGCCCGACGGAGTTGGCGTCGGCGGAGTAGCCGAGCCAGTCGGTGGTGGAGATCTGGAACGCCTGCAGGTACGGCGATACGACGAAGATGACGTAGAGCAGCACCGGCGGCACCAGGAAGGTGACGATCAGCGGGTACTTGCCATGTTTCACGGTGGGCCCCAACTCCCGGCGGTCGCCGGTGGGGACCGTGGACGGTCCCCACCGGCCGGGTTGTCACGCGGTGCGCTTGTACTTCTTGATCGAGCTGTCCTGGGCGATCGAGTCGGCGCCCTTCTGGCACTGGTCGAGGAACTCCGCCGGGCCGATCCGGCCGCTGAAGAACTCGCCGCACGCGGCGTCGACGAGGTTGCGCTCCAGCTTGCGGTAGTAGTTGTTGTAGACCCAGTTGAAGCCGTTGGTGCCGGAGGCGTCCAGCGCCTTGACCACGGTGCTCAGCCCGTACGGCAGCTCGACGCCGTCGGTGGCGCCGGCGACCACGGTGAGGCTGGCGACCTTCTTGGTGAAGTCCTGGGCGCCTTCTTGGATAGCATGGTCCGGAAGTACTCCAGGCCACCGGCGACGTTCTTCGCCTTCGCCGGCACCATGAACGGCTCGCCCGCGGTGCCCCGGATCGCCTCGAACGGCAGCTTGTCGCCACTGCCCAGGCTGGGCGTCGGCTGGACGGTCATGTTGAACCCGGCCGGCGTGACGTCCTTCTGCTCGCTCTCCAGCCAGGAGCCGCAGGAGATGAAGGCGGCCTTGCCCTGGCACCAGGCGGTCTGCGACTGCTTGTGGTCCAGGCCGGGCGAGCCCTCCAGGATGTACTTGTCCTTGACGATCTGGTGCCAGGCATCGGCCGCGGCCTTCATCGCGTCGGACTTCCAGGCGTTCGGCTCCAGGTTGTCGATCGCGGTGGCGACCGACGGTCCGCCGAACTTGATCGCGGTGGCGATCAGCGGCCAGCTCATGTAGCGCGGGTGCAGGCCGGCGTACGTCCAGGGGGCGATTCCGGCGGCCTTGATCTGCTTGCAGAGCGCGATGTGGTCGTCCCAGGTCTTCCCGTACGACCAGTTGCGCTCGCCGAACAGCTTGGTGGAGTGCCAGATGCCGTAGGCGGTGTAGGTGTAGTTGAACACCAGGAACTTGCCGTCGTACGAGCCGACCTCGACCGCGCCGGGCAACAGGGTGTCCTTGACGGTCTTGCCGGGGATGTCGAGGCTCGGGGCGGCGAGCAGCTCACCGAGGTCGGCGAGGGCGTTCTGCGAGACCAGGCCGTTGAAGTCGATCTGGCCGGCGCCGGAGTTGTTGACCACGTCCGGCGGGGTGCCGTCGACGAAGCGCGGCTGGAGGGTCTTGCTGATCTCCTGCGTGGCCGAGTGCTTGATCTCGGCCTTCGGGTACTTCTCCTTGTACATGGCCTCGTGGGCCTTGGCGTACTCCTCGCCGAAGCCGCCGTTGAAGATCACCACCTCGAGCGGCGCGTCCTCCTTGACCCCGAGGGGGTTCTGCTCGCTCTTGGTGCCCTTGTAGGTGCCGCCGTCGGCCTTGTCGTCGCCACCGCCGGTGGCGCAGCCGGCGAGCAGGCCCGCCGCGGGGGTGGCCAGCAGGCCGGCGGCGGCGGTACGCCGCAGGATCTCACGCCTGTTCATCAGCTCTCCTCGGTTCGGGTGGGGCGGATCGCCGATGACATCGGATGGCGTCCGCCGGTCGAGGCACGTTGATTCTCTTCAGTTTGCCTGTTGTTGCTGAAGAATTTCTACGGCAGGAGCGCGCCGACTTCAAGACCCGGCGGCCGATCCGTTATCACCACCGGCCGCACCGCGCTGGCATAGCCTGAGCGCATGCGCCGCCTGGCCCAGCTCGCGGAGCGGACCCCGGCCCGGCGGGAACGCTACGTCGACCTGCTCCGCGCGCTCGCGATCACCATGGTCGTCGCCGGTCACTGGGGCGTCACCGTGATCGGCCGGGACCCGGCCGGCCGACCGACCGGGCACTCCGCGCTCGCCGACCTGCCGTGGGCGTACCCGCTGACCTGGCTGGCCCAGGTGATGCCGGTCTTCTTCCTGGTCGGTGGCTACGCCAACGCGGCGTCCCTGACCCGCCACCGGGCCCGCGGCGGTGACGCGGCCGGCTGGCTGCTGGACCGCAGCGCCCGGCTGGTCCGCCCCACCAGCGCGCTGCTGCTGGTGCTCACCGTCGCCGCGGCCCTGGGCCGGCTGCGCGGCACCGACCCCAGCCACCTGCGCACCGTGATCTGGTTCGCCACCATCCCGCTGTGGTTCCTGGTCGCCTACCTGTTGGTCGTGGCCCTCACCCCGCCGATGTACGCGCTGCACCGCCGCTACGGGCTGGCCGTGCCGCTGGCGCTGGTCGCGCTGGTGGCGCTGGGTGACCTCGGCCGGCTGACCGGTCCGGCGACGCTGGCCGCCGGCAACTACCTCTTCGGCTGGCTGGCGGTGCACCAGCTCGGCTTCGCCTGGTACGACGCCCGCACCCCCGCGACCGGACCACCGTCCGAGCCATCCGGGCCGTCCGGGCCATCCGGAACCGCACCGCCCGCCCCGGCGGAGACGGCGACTCGCACCCGCCGTCGGGGTCCGACCGGCCGGGCGTACGCCGGCGACGCCTGCCCACCGTCCCGGTCGACGGCGCTGGCGCTGCTGGCCGGCGGCCTGGCCGCGCTGATCCTGCTCACCGTCGTCGGGCCGTGGCCGGTGGCGATGCTGAACGTGCCCGGGGAGCGGCTGGACAACGCCTCGCCGCCGAGCCTGGCGCTGCTCGCCCTCGCCGCCGCCCAGCTCGGGCTGATCCTGTTGCTGCTCGCCCCGGCGCGGCGTTGGCTGCGCCGGCCCCGACCGTGGCGGGTGGTGATCGCGGTCAACCTGGTGGTGCTGACGGTCTTCCTCTGGCACCTGACCGCCGCCGTGCTGCTGATCGGGCTGCTCGACGCCGTCGGACTGCTGCCCACCCCACCGGTCGGCTCGGCCGCCTGGTGGGGCTGGCGGGTGCCCTGGCTGCTGCTGCTCGCCGTGGTGCTGGCCGTCCTGGTCGCCGTCTTCGGCCCGATCGAGACGCGCAGCGCCCGGCACCGCACCGGGCGGCGCAGCGGCCGGGCCGGCCGGGTCCGCGCGGCGCTGACCGTGGCCGGGTACGCCGCCGTCATCGGCGGGCTGCTGGTCAACAGCACCACCCCGAAGGACGCCCCGGAGCCGCTCGGCACGCCCGTCCCGGCGCTGGTGGCGTACCTGGCCGGGGCGGGCGTGCTGCGGTTGCTCAGGTCTGGGTGGGGAAGCCGAGGTTGACCCCGCCGTGGCGCGGGTCGAGCCAACGACTGGTGACCACCTTGCCCCGGGTGAAGAAACGCACCCCGTCCTCGCCGTGCGCGTGCAGGTCGCCGAAGAGCGACGACTTCCACCCGCCGAACGAGTAGTACGCCATCGGCACCGGGATCGGCACGTTGATCCCGACCATGCCGACCTCCACCTCGTGCTGGTACCGGCGGGCGGCGCCGCCGTCGTTGGTGAAGATCACCGTGCCGTTGCCGTACGGGTTGGCGTTGACCAGCTCGACCGCCTCGTCGTACGAGCCGACCCGGACGACGCCGAGCACCGGACCGAAGATCTCGTCGGTGTAGATCGACATATCCGGGGTGACCCGGTCGAACAGGGTCGGGCCGAGCCAGAAACCGCCCGACTCCCCGTCCGGGGTGACGTCCCGGCCGTCGACCACCGGCACCGCGCCGGCCGCCACGCCCGACTCCACGTAGGAGCGGACCCGCTCGGCGTGCGCGGCGGTGACCAGCGGACCCATGTCGCAGCCGCGCCGCCCGTCGCCGGTGCGCAGCCCGGACATCCGTTCGGCGATCTTCGCGACCAGGGCGTCGGCGACCGGCTCGACGGCGACCAGCGCCGAGATCGCCATGCACCGCTCCCCCGCCGAGCCGAAGCCGGCGTTGACCGCCGCGTCCGCGGCCAGGTCCAGGTCGGCGTCGGGCAGCACCACCATGTGGTTCTTCGCCCCGCCGAGCGCCTGCACCCGCTTGCCGGCCATCGACCCGCGCTGGTGCACGTACCGGGCGACCGGGGTGGAGCCGACGAACGACACCGCCCGCACCGAGGGATGATCCAGCAGCGCGTCGACCGCCTCCTTGTCGCCGTTGACCACGTTGAGCACGCCGTCGGGCAGGCCCGCCTCGGCGAACCACTCGGCCAGCAGCAGCGCGGCGCTCGGGTCCTTCTCGCTCGGCTTGAGCACCACCGCGTTGCCGCAGGCCACCGCCACCGGCACGAACCACAGCGGCACCATCACCGGGAAGTTGAACGGCGAGATCACCGCCACCACGCCCAGCGGCTGCCGGAGGCTGTACGAGTCGACCTCGGTGGAGACGTTCTCGCTGAAGCCGCCGCGCAGCGCCGACGGGATGCCGCAGGCGTACTCGATCACCTCCAGGCCGCGCTGCACCTCGCCGGCGGCGTCCGCGAGCACCTTGCCGTGCTCGGCGGTGATCACCTCGGCGAGCCGGTCGCGGCGGGCGTGCACCAGCTCCCGGAAGGCGAACAGCACCGCCGTGCGCTTCGCCAGCGACGCGTCCCGCCAGGCCCGCGCCGCGCGCTCGGCCGCCTCCACCGCGACCGCGACGTCCGCGGCCGAGGCCAGCTCCACCTCCCCGGTACGCCGGCCGGTGGCCGGGTCGAAGACGTCCCCGCGCCGCGGGGAGCCGCCGGAGACCCGCTTGCCGTCGACGAAGTGCCCGATGACCGTCCCGTCGTCCATCCCACTCACTGAACCACCCTCCGTTCGCGACTGCGGGGCTCGCAGGACCGGCTCACTCCTCGCGCTCACTGGACCACCTCCGCCGCGGCGCAGGAGCGGATGGCGTCGACGAGGATGGCCAGCCCCTCGCGGGCCTCGTCCTCGGTCAGCGTCAGCGGCGGGCCCATCCGCAGCACGTTGCCGTGCAGGCCGCCCTTGCCGGCGAGCAGCCCACCGGACCGGCACGCCTCGAAGACGCGGGTGGTCAGCGCCGGGTCCGGCTCGGTGCCGCCCGGCCGGACGAACTCGACGCCGAGCATCAGCCCCTTGCCGCGTACCTCGGCGACGCAGTCGAGGCCGGCCACGGCGGCGCGCAGGCCGTCGGCGAGGATCGCGCCGGTGCGGGCGGCGTTGGCCTGCAGGTCGTGGTCGCGCAGGTAGTCCAGGACGGCGTTGCCGGCGGCGGTCGAGATCGGGTTGCCACCGAAGGTGGAGAAGCTGATCGCCGGCACCGACTCCAGCACGTCGGCCCGGCCGACCACGCCGGCGAGGGCGAAGCCGTTGCCGACGCCCTTGGCGAAGGTGAGCAGGTCCGGGGTGACGCCGTGCGCCTGGTAGCCCCAGAAGTGCTCGCCGGTACGCCCCCAGCCGGTCTGCACCTCGTCGGAGATCAGCAGGATGCCGTGCTCGTCGAGGACCTTCTTCCAGGCGGCGAAGAGCCCGTCCGGCGGGGCCACGAAGCCGCCCACGCCCTGGATCGGCTCGGCGATCAGGCAGGCCACGTCGCCGGCGGTCTGGGTGGCCAGCACCTCGCGCAGATCCTCCACCGCCGCGTCGATCCGGTCGCCGGCGTCGAGGCGGGCCAGCAGGCCGCGCAGCCGCTCGCCGGAGTGCAGCCAGGCCACCTGCAGCGGGTTGAGCGCGCTCGCCGACCAGCCGCGGTTGCCGGTGACGCCCATCGCCGCGTACGACCGGCCGTGGTAGCTGTTGCGCACCGCCAGGATCTGGTGCGAGCGGCGGTGGTTGGTGGCGACCAGCAGGGCGGCCTCGTTGGCCTCGGTGCCGGAGTTGGTGAAGAAGACCCGGGCGTCCGGGATGCCGGAGAGCCGGGCGATCTTCTCCGCCAGCTCCACCTGATGGCGGATCAGGTAGAGCGTGGAGCTGTGCACGATGCCGGTGCGCAACTGGCGCTCCACCGCCTCCCGGATCTCCGGGATGTCGTAGCCGATCATGTTGGTCAGCACGCCGCCGAAGAAGTCCAGATAGGTCCGGCCCTGCGCGTCGGTCACCCGGCGACCCGAGCCGGACACCAGCTCGATCGGTTCGGCGTAGTAGAGCGGCATCCAGGACGGGAGCACGGCCCGGTGTCGGGCCAGCAGGTCGTCGGAGGTCATCGTCGCACCCTTCAGCGGCGGCGGATTCGCGTTCCCCGCACGCTTCCACCACCCGGCGACAGGGACAACTGTCACTGTGTAGCGCAGCCGGGGTGGCGGCCTGACAGCGCGTCAACCCGACCGGTGCGGTTTCCGGGGCCGACCGCCACCTTCGCGATCCTTTCCGGTGGACATCCGACCGATCCGCCACTCATTCCGCAGGGCGGCCGCAGGCTGGACCGCTCGCCCTACGCTGGGCCGGTCCCCCGGGTGGCAGGAGGTCCGACATGCGGCTGGCGCAGACCATCGCGGAGTTGGAGCGGACGGCGCGCGGGAGGTGGCC
>NZ_JAEVHN010000210.1:0-9552 GCF_016803375.1 Micromonospora sp. 4G55 | reverse complement strand
GACGGCCAGCGGGCGGGACTCGTCGCCCCGGGGGTCCTCGTCCTCGTCGACGTGACCGCTGGCGGGGATCGACGCGACCTGCGCGGCGTCGGTCAGGTGCATCGGCCCGTAGCCGCCGCTGGTGCTCGGCTGCCCGGAATGGGTGTCCCACCGGGACTCCAGGTACGACACGGCGAGCAGCACGCTCTCCGGCACGCCGTACTCGGCGGCCGCGGCGGCGTACTGCTGCTGCCGGTCGTCGGCCGCGGCGGTCCCCGCGGGGAGCGGATCGGCGGCGACGGCCCGGTGGTGAGCAGGGCGGTGGCTGCCGCGACGGCGGCAGCCAGCAGGACACGTCTGCGTGGCACGGCGATGGGGCGCATCGAACCTCCAGGTGGGGCGGGGGCCACTGCACGCACACCCTCGCCCCGGGAAACGGCCGCTGTCAATAGCCTTCCTGCTAATCACGATGCATGAAAAAAACCTTCACCGGCGGCTTCGGTCCGGGATCGGTCGTCGCGTCAGGATCAGCGGCGGTTGTACCGGTACATCGTCAGGGTCCCGAAGACCACGACGAAGCCGGCGCTCCACAGCAGCGTCCACATCGTGCTCGACGCGTCGGAGGACCCCGACATCGCCGCCCGCACCGAGGCCACCAGCTGCGTGACCGGGTTGACCTTGACGAACGCCTGAAGCCAGCCGGGCATCGTGGCCGGCTCGACGAAGACGTTGCTCAGGAACGTCAGCGGGAACAGCACCATCATGCTGACTCCCATCACGGACTTCTCGCTGCGCAGGATCAGGCCGAAGAACGTCCACACCCAGGAGAACGCGAACGAGAAGACCACCAGCAGGCCGATCCCGGCCAGCACCCCAAGCAACCCGCCGCCGGGCCGGAACCCCAGCGCCAGTCCCACACCGAGGATGACCAGGGCCGCCAGGACGTAGCGCAGCACGTCGCCGAAGATCATGCCGACCAGCGCGGCCGGCCGCCAGACGGGCAGCGTACGGAAGCGGTCGAAGACGCCCTTCTCGATGTCGGTGTTGAGACCGACGCCGGTGTACATGGTGATCATCACGACGCTGGTCACCATGATCCCGGGCAGGAAGAACTGCAGGTAGTCCCGCGGGCTGTCGGCGAGGGCGCCGCCGAACAGGTAGGTGAACATCAGCACCATGATGATCGGGAACGCCGTCACGTCGAACAGCTGCTCTGGCACGTGCTTGATCTTCAACATGGCGCGCCAGCCGAACGTGAGCGACGCCGACAGCGCCGTCGGCCGGGGCGGTCGCGCGCCCGGCGCGAGCACGGTCTTCAGGGCCTCGGCGGACGGTACGTAGACGGACGGGGCGGGCCCGGTCGTGGTGGTGGCGGTCTCGCTCATCGGGCTGCCTCCAGCTCGTTGTCCTGCTCGTCCACGGTGGCGGCGGGATGGTCGGTCAGGGCCAGGAAGACCTCGTCCAGGCTCGGCTGGCCGACGGAGAAGTCGTCCACGACGATGCCGGCGCTGGCCAGGTCACCGAGGGCGCGGGCGGCGTGTCGGGTCGCGTCGAGGTCGCTGCCGCCCCCAGCGACCCGGGCGGTCATCGCGACCGGGTCGGCGTCGAGCTGCACCGGAACGCCCAGCGCCGCCTGCAGCACCTGCTCGGCCTCGGGCCGCTGCCCCGGGTCGCGCAGCCGCAGGTGGACGGTGCCGGAGCCGACGGACGACTTCAGCTCACCCGGGGTGCCCTCCGCGATCACCCGGCCGTGGTCGATCACCGCGATCCGGCCGGCGAGATGGTCCGCCTCGTCCAGGTACTGGGTGGTCAGCAGCACCGTCGTGCCGTGCGCCACGACGGCCCGGACGATCTCCCAGACCTGGTTGCGGCTGCGTGGGTCCAGCCCGGTCGTCGGCTCGTCGAGGAACAGCAGGTCGGGAGTGTTCAGGATGCTCGCCGCGATGTCGATGCGCCGCCGCATGCCGCCTGAGTACTTCTTCACCTGGCGGTCGCCCGCCTCGGTCAGGCCGAACGCGGCGAGCAGGCTCTCGGCGCGGTCGCGGGCCGCCGGCTTCTTGAGGCCCAGCAGGCGACCGAGCAGCACGAGGTTCTCCGTGCCGGTCAGATCCTCGTCCACCGAGGCGTACTGGCCGGTCAGGCTGACCCGGGCGCGGACCGCGTCGGCGTCGTGGACCACGTCGTGACCGAAGACTCTCGCCGTGCCGCCGTCGGGACGCAGCAGCGTCGCCAGCACCCGTACCGCCGTGGTCTTGCCGGCACCGTTCGGGCCGAGCAGGCCGTAGACCGTACCGGCGGGGACCTGGAGGTCGATGCCGTTGAGCGCCCGGGTCTCGCCGAACGCTTTGGTCAGGCCCTCGGCCTCGACGGCCGGGCCGGTGGTGCGTCTAGTCATGATCTCAACCCTTCTCTCCCCCATCCCGGACAGCACCTGCCGTCGCACCGCGCGGACCTGACCGGCGGGGCCGCACGCCGGGGACGCGGTGCGGCGCCGTCACCGTGCTGAAGACCTGTTGAACCGGCCGACCGCGTGCAGGCCGATTGAACGGCAGCCGTACGACACGAAATCGAACGACGTGGCCGGCCACTCCGTCATACGCCTGGTGGGTCGCCTCTTTCAACGAGGCCAGGAGTGTGGTGGTACTCGGGAATCAGCCGGAAACCGTCGGAGCCACGGTGCGCACCCACTCGGCGAGGGCGGCCTGGCCGGTGAGGTGGTCGAGGCCGACGATGGCGGCGCCGCGCAGCGAGCCCTCGTCCCCGTGTGCGGCGTCCACGACGGACGGTGGGCTGGCCCGGTGCAGGGTCATCAGACCGTCGGTGTAGGCGGTGTCGAAGGCGTCGGTGGCGGCGTGCCGTAGGGCGGGGCCGAGTCCGCCGAGCGTGATCAGGTCGGGGTCGTGGGTGTTGGCCAGACCCGCGATGCCGCTGCCGAGGGAGGTCGCGACGGCCCGGACCGCTTGCCGGGCGCGCGGGTCCACAGCGCAACGGTCGAGGACCTGCCCGGCGTAGCGCCGCGGGTCGGCGGGTGGGGGTTCGCCGAGGTGGCGGGCGAGGCCACGGCCGTCGACGTCGAGGTCCCAGCAGCCGCGGGCGCCACAGGGGCAGCGTTGTTCCCGGTCGCCGAAGGGCAGGTGGCCGTACTCGCCGGCGGCGCCGTGCGCGCCTGTCACCGGTACCCCGGCGATGGTCAGCGTGCCGCCGATGCCGACCCCGACGATCAGGTGCAGGGCGGTGCCGGCCGCGACGGCGGCGCCGGTGCGGGCCTCGGCGACGCCGGCGAGGGTCGCGTCGTTGCCGAGCAGCAGCGGCAGGTCTGTGCCGGCGGTGATGGTGGTGAGGTCGACCGAGCGCCAGCCGAGGGTGGCGGCCTGTACGAGGTGTCCGTCATGGACAGTGCCGGCGACCGCCAGCGATACCGCGCGCAGGCGCGCGCCGTACCGGTTCCGGGTCGCCTCGACGCTCTGCCGTACGGCGGCCAGCACGGTGGCCGGCTCGCGGGTGCGGTGGGAACTACGCCGCACCTCGTGCAACTGCCCGTCGATGGTCGCGACGGCGTGTCGCCAGTCCTCCTGCCGCAGGTCGACGGCGAGTACCACCGGCCCCTCGGGGTGCGGTCGCAGGACGGTCGTGGGCCGGCCCGTCCCCGCGTCGGCGCGGGTGTCTCGGTGAGCAGGCGCAGCTCACGCAGCCGGGCGGTGATCTCGGTGGCGAAGCCGCTGGTCAGCTGCAACTCGGCGGCCATGGCGGCCCGGGTGATGCCGGGACGCCGGTGCAGCGTGGCCAGCACCTGCGACGCGGTGAGCCAGCGCGCCGCCTCGGCGCGGTGCCGGGAAGGACTTGCCATGAGCGGGTCTCACCACCTTATCCTCGGCGTGCGAGTATATTACGGGAGGTGACCATGGACGTGTCGTCGGTCGGTGCGGTGCTGTTGGACATGGACGGCACTCTGGTGGACTCCGACGCCGCGGTGGAGCGGGCGTGGCGGGTGTGGGCGGCCGAGTACGGCGTCGACCCGGAGGCGGTGCTGGCGATCGCGCACGGCAGTCCCGCCGACCGCACGGTGCGTCGACTGCTGCCGGGCCTGGACGACGCCGCGGTGGCTGCGGCAGCGGACTGGCAGCTGGCGTTGCAGTACGACGACCTGTCCGACGTGACCGCCACCCGTGGTGCGCCGGCGCTGCTGGAGACGCTGGCGAGGCTCGGGCTGCCGTGGGCGGTGGTGACCAGCGCCGACAGCCGGCTGGCGAAGGCCCGGCTCGGCGCGGCGGGGATCGACGCGCCGGTGCTGGTCACGGTGGAGGACGTCACGGTGGGCAAGCCGGACCCGCAGGGTTACCTGCGCGCCGCCGAGCTGCTCGACGTGCCGCCGGCGCGTTGCCTGGTCGTGGAGGATGCCGACGTCGGCCTGCGGGCCGGGCGGGCCGCCGGCGCGATGACCGCCGCGCTGAAGGGGCTGGACGGCGATCTTCGCCTCGATGACCTGGGCCAGCTGGCGGAGCTGCTGGCCGGGGCGGGTCCACGTCCGTAGCAGCGGGGCGCGCCGCTCGGGCGTCTGCGCCCGGTCTTGGGGCGGGCACCGGGGTCGCCGTGGCGTCACGAGGGAAGCCAGCGGTCCAGGTAGGTGGTCAACTCCGCCAGGTCCGTGCCGCCCGACCGGTACCCGACATGGCCGTCGGGGCGGACGAGATACAGGCCGCTGGCACCGGGGGCGAGGCCGAGCCGGCGCAGCGCGCGGGCGGCGGGGACCGCTCCCCCCGTGCTGTCGGATTCGGTCAGCCGGTGCACGGTGAGCCGGCTGGAGTACCGCTGCGCCAGTCCGGCCGGATCGCCCGTCGGCCAGGCGGCCGGGGGGCCGCAGAGCAGCAGGTGCCACCGGGGCGCAGCCGTGAGCCGGTGGAGCGTGCCATCGTCGGCGCCGGGAACCGGCGCGTCGGGCAGCCGGTCACCGGCCCGGGGGCCCTTGCGCGGCGGGCGAGGGCCGTCGGTCGACAGCGGGCTCCGCCGGTAGCCGATGCCCAGCTGCGACACCGTGCGGAAGGCGGTGGCCCGCACGAACCGGGGGGCGAGCACCGCGGGGATAAGCGCTGGGGCGAGGCGGCCGCGGACGAAGCGGACGACCGGGTTGGTGGAGGTGGCCGCGGTGAAGGCCCGGTCGGTGAAGCGCAGCACCATCCGGCCGACCGGCGCCCGCTCCGTGTCGTAGGTGTCCAGCAGCGCCGGATCGGCGTTGCCGCGCAGCGCCTCGGCGAGTTTCCAGCCGAGGTTGACCGCGTCCTGGATGCCGGTGTTCATGCCCTGCGCGCCGGCCGGGCTGTGGATGTGCGCCGCGTCGCCGGCCAGGAACACCCGCCCGGCCCGATAGCGGGTGGCGGCGCGGTGGTGCAACCGGAAGTTGGTCATCCAGACCGGGTCGTGCAGCCGCACCGTCGCGCCGGTGTAGGTGTCGGCGAGCGCCTGCACCTCGTCGAGGGTGACCGGCGACTCGGGCGGGGGCGCGTCGGCGCGGGGACGCATCACCAGCAGCCGCCAGCTGGCCGGGTGCTGCAGCGGGAAGAGGAACAACGTCCCCTGTCCGGACACGAACGCGTGCGCCGCGCCGCCGGCGACGCCGTCGGCCTCCAGGTCGGCCAGGACGAACGTCTGCGGGTACGCGCCGCCCTCGAATCCGATCCCGGCGAGGTGGCGCACGGTGCTGTGCGCGCCGTCGCAGCCCACCACGTACCGTGCCGACACCGGTTCCTCGCGGCCGTCGGCGTGCCGCAGGGTCGCCGTCACGCCGTCCCCGGTCTGGTTCATCCCCACCAGCTCGACGCCCCGCTCGACGCCGAGCCCCGCCGCCGTCAGGTGCTCGCCCAGGACGCGTTCGGTCTCCGCCTGGGACAGGAACAGCAGATGGGGGTACGCCGTGTCTCCCAGGCCCAGGTCGAACAGCGGCACCGCCCGCACCCGGCCGTGGGCGTGCAGGCACAGCCGGACCGCGGGGTTGCCGCCGGCCAGCAACTCGTCCGTGACCCCCGAGCCGGCGAGGACCTCCAGGGTGCGCGGTTGAATCGCCAACGCCCGCGACTCGTGGGCCCGGTCGACCGCGCGGTCGACCATGCGGACCCGCACGCCGAAGGCGGCCAGCTGCGCCGCCATGGCCAGCCCGGTGGGCCCCGCCCCGACCACGAGCACGTCGACCGCGGTCACGAGCTGACGACCCGTCGGCGGCAGGGGCCCACGGTCGATCTCGGCGCGCGCCTGGTCAGGGGCCGGAGCCCGATCACGGACGACATGGCGACCACCTCACACCCCTGGCGAGCCCGGACCTGCCGACGTCTCGCTCCGATCTTCGCCGCGTCAACGCCGGTCGGCAACGTCACTTCACAGAATAAAAACTTGCAGGCTACGCAAGTTTCCTCGTAGCGTCGCCGGAGTGACCGTAACCGAGCAGGCCGCCACCGGGCGCCGGGACCGCAAGAAGCGGCTGACGCGGGCGGCGCTGACCGCCGCCGCGCTGCGGCTGGTCGCCGAACGCGGCCTTGAGCACGTGACGGTGGAGGAGATCAGTGAGGCCGCGGACGTCTCCTCGCGAACCTTCTTCAACTACTTCGCGAGCAAGGACGACGCGCTCATCGGTGACCAGGCGCTCGACCGCAAGCGGATCGTGGTGCTGCTGGTCGCCGCCCCGCCGCAGGTGCCGGCGCTGGAGGCCGTCCGGCTCTCACTGGCCGAGGCCATCGAGACGATGCAGGCCGACCGGGAACTGTGGCGGCTGCGGCTGGCGGTCATCGCCCAGAACCCCGCGCTGCTGCCCCGGTTGATCGCCGGCAACGCCGAGACCGAGCGGGCGATGGTCGAGGCCATCGCCACCCGCCTCGGTGTCGATCCCGACCACGGCCACCCGGCGCTGGTCACCGCCGTGGCCGGCGCCGCCTTCCGCACCGCGCTGCTGCGCTGGGCCGCCGACACCGAGCGCCGGGCACTGCGCGACCTCGTGGACGAGATGTTCGCCGCGGTCGCCGCCGGCCTGCCGGATCCAGCGCCCGCCTCCTGACCACCAGTTCCCCGCCCCGGCACGTCCGTTCCGGGGCCAGCCATTCCGGAAACACCCGAAAGAGAGCGTCAATGACCACAACCGCCCCGCCCGCCGAGCCGGCCGAGGTCGGCACGCGCATGTCGCGTCGGGAGGTTCTCCAGGCCCTCTCCGGCCTGATGGTGGGCATGTTCGTGTCCATCCTCGCCTCCACGGTGGTGGCGAACGCCCTGCCGCGGATCATCGCCGACCTGCAGGGCAGCCAGACCGTCTACACCTGGATCGTCACCAGCGAACTGCTCGCCATGACGGCGACCGTGCCGCTGTGGGGCAAGATGGCCGACCTGTACAGCAAGAAGCTGCTGATCCAGCTGTCGCTGGGGCTGTTCGTGGTGGGTTCGCTGATCGCCGGCTTCACGCCGAACGTGGAGGTGCTGCTGGTCAGCCGGGTCGTGCAGGGCATCGGCGCCGGCGGCATGACCGCGCTGGCCACGATCGTCATGGCGGCGATGATCCCGCCGCGCGAACTGGGCCGCTACGCCGGCATCTTCGGCGCGGTCTTCGGTGTCGGCACCATCGCCGGTCCGCTGATCGGCGGCCTGCTCGTCGACACGTCGTGGCTGGGCTGGCGGTGGTGCTTCCTGATCGGGGTGCCGTTCACCATCCTGTCCATCGTCCTGCTGCAGCGCACCCTGCACCTGCCGGTCGTCCGCCGCAAGGTGAAGATCGACTGGTTGGGCGCGGTGCTGATCACCTCGGGCGTCTCCACCCTGCTGATCTGGTCGTCCCTGGCGGGCAACAAGTTCGCCTGGGCCTCGGGCTGGACGGCCGCGATGGTCACCGGCGGTGTGGTCCTGCTGGCGCTGGCGGTCCTCGTCGAGTCGCGGGCGGCGGAGCCGATCGTCCCGCTGGACATCTTCCGCAACCGGACGGTCTCGCTGGCCACGGTCGCCAGCGTGCTGGTCGGTGTCGCGATGTTCGGCGGCACCGTCTTCCTGTCCCAGTACTTCCAGATCTCGCTGGGCAAGTCGCCGACCGTCGCGGGCCTGATGAGCCTCCCGATGATCTTCGGTCTGCTCGTCTCGTCGACGATCGCCGGCCAGCTCATCACCAAGTTCGGCCGGTGGAAGGCCTACCTGGTGGCCGGCGCTGCGGTGATGACCGTCGGGATGCTGCTCCTGGGCACCATCGACGCCCGCACCAGCGTGGTCGTCCTGTCGGTCTACATGGCCGTGCTGGGCATCGGCGTCGGCATGCTCATGCAGAACCTCGTGCTCGCCGCGCAGAACGACGTGCCGGCCCACGAGCTCAGCGCCGCCACCTCCGTGCTGACCTTCTTCCGCAGCATGGGTGGGGCCATCGGGGTCAGCGCGCTCGGCGCCGTCCTGGCCAACCGGGTGACCTCGCTGATGACCGAGAAGCTCGGCCCGGCCGCGGCGACCGGCGGCGGCTCCGCGGAGGTGCCCGACCTGTCCACCCTGCCCGAGCCGGTGCTGCGCATCGTGCAGGACGTGTACGGCACCGCCACAGCCGACCTGTTTCTGGTGGCCGCGCCGATCGCGCTGCTGGCGCTGGTCGTCGTGCTGTTCATCAAGGAGAAGCCGCTGCACACCCTCAGTGGCGACGAGCGACGCGCCCAGGAGGAGGCGGCCGCGCAGGTGCCGGTGCACTGAGCGGTGCCACGGTGACGGGGGCGGGCCGGTCGGCCCGCCCCCGTTCCATGTCGCCGCCGCGTCCGGCCGGAGCCGGGCGTGACCCACCCGCCCGACGGCACCCGCTCCCCCGGTGGATCGGGCTAGAGCGCCGCCAGGTCGGCCGGGGTGTCCACGTCGGCCGGCGAGCCGGCACCGTCGCACGGCACCGGGACGACCAGGTCGGCCCGGGCACGCAGGAAGTCCCGGGCGCCCCGGTCGCCCACCGCGTGCCGGGAGACCATCGGCCAGGTCGCCCGGGCCAGCAGCACCGGGTGACGGCCCGCCCGGCGTAGGTGGCCACCGCGACCGACGCGCCGGCCGCGTACGCCGCCCGGACCCGGCGGACCGCCGCCGGTTCGAGCGACGGCTGGTCCACCAGTACCACCACCACCGCGGCGGCGTACGCGGGCAGAGACGTCAGGCCGCAGCGCAGCGACGTCCCGAGTCCGGCACGCCACCGCCGGTTCAGCACCGGCACCGCCCCGGGCAGCGCCGGCAGTGCCTCCGCGCCCGCGCCGATCACGACGTGCACCGGCGTGCACCCCCCGGCCCGCAGCAGGCGCACTGCCCGCCGCACCAGCGGCTCCCCGTCGACCTCGACGAGCGCCTTCGGCTGGCCGAAGCGGCTACCGGCTCCGGCGGCGAGCACCAGCCCGGCGACCGTCATCGCACCTCCGCCGCCCGCCGGGGCGTGGCGGGCAGGCCGGTCCGGTGGATGGGGCCGGTCAGCCCGGTCAGCGGCCGCCCGCTTCCCCCGTGCCGGAAGGCCACCAGCTCCGCCGCGATGGCCAGCGCGATCTCCACCGGGGTACGGCCGTTGAGGTCCAGCCCGGCCGGCGCGGCCAGCCGGTGCAGCTGCGC
>NZ_JAEVHN010000209.1:0-9566 GCF_016803375.1 Micromonospora sp. 4G55 | reverse complement strand
CGGCCGCGACGGCGGCGCAGCGCGGCGAGGGCCTCGGCCAGGATGGCCGCCCCCCTCCTCCTCGCTGCGCCGCTCCTTCACGTACGCCAGTTGGGTCTTGTAGGGCTCGGGACGAGCCCGCCCGGGCGGGTTCTCCGCGTCCCGGCCGGCGGGCAGCCCGCAACGGGGGCAGTCCCACAGCGGGGGCGCCTCGGCGTCCACCGCCATCCTGATCTCGGTGGCGTGCCCGTTGCGGCACCAGTAGGTCACCGCCCGGCGGGGTGCGGGCTCGTAGCGCTCGGCAGGGCGTTCGGGGGCGGACCCGATCCGTGAGCCACGGATGACGTTGCCACTGGGCACGGCTGCTCGCTCCTGTCGTCGGAGGGACCGCCGCTCGGCAGGGGGTGGGCGGCGGCGACGCGCTGCACAACGAACTGCGCGCGGTCCGTAACGGACCGCGCGCAGATTGTACGCCGAGACTCCGACGGGCTCAGGCCCCGCTGCTGAGCTGGAGCCGGAGCCAGAGGCCGAGCCCGACGATGCAGGCGAACCAGACGATGCTCACCAGGACGGTGTAGCGGTCGAGGTTCTTCTCGGCCACGGACGAGCCGGCCAGGCTGGAGCTGACGCCGCCGCCGAACATGCTCGACAGCCCGCCGCCCTTACCCCGGTGCAGCAGGATCAGCATGGTGAGCAGAACGCTCGTGATGACCAGCAACACGATCAACGTGTATGCGAACCAGATCGGCATGGCTGGGGTCAGTCCTCTCGTTACGATCCTCGCCCGGACAGATCGGGCACGGTGGCACCGACCGGTGGACGGGCGGCCTCAAGGATAGCGAGCGATCAGCGGGCGGTGTGCTCCGGGAACCGGCAGATCTTCGCGAACTCCTCGGCGTCCAGGCTGGCACCGCCCACCAGGGCCCCGTCCACGTCCGGCTGGGCCATGATCGCGGCCACGTTCGAGGACTTGACCGACCCGCCGTAGAGGATCCGGACCTGGTCCGCCGTGCCCTGGCCGAAGGTCTCGACCAGCCGCTTGCGCACCTCGCCGCAGACCTCCTGGGCGTCCTCCGGCGTCGCCGTCTTGCCGGTGCCGATCGCCCAGACCGGCTCGTACGCCACGACGACCTTGGCCACCTGCTCGGCGGTGAGCCCGCGCAGGGCGCCGTCGAGCTGGTCGCAGCAGTGCGGCACGTGCCGCAGCTGCTCCCGGATCTCCAGGCCCTCGCCGATGCAGAGGATCGGGGTGAGCCCGTTGGCCAGCGCCGCCGCCACCTTGGCGTTGACGATCGCGTCGTCCTCGTAGTGGTAGGCGCGCCGCTCGGAGTGCCCCACCACCACGTACGTGCAGCCCAGCTTGGCCAGCATCGGCCCGGCGACGTCCCCGGTGTAGGCGCCCGACTGGTACGGCGACAGGTCCTGCGCGCCGTAGCCGATCAGCAGCTTGTCGCCGTCCACCGCGGTCTGCACGGTACGCAGGTCGGTGAAGGGCGGCAGGACCACCGTCTCGACCTCGGTGAGCTGCTTCTCGGTGAGGCTCGCGGCCAGCTTCTGCACCAGCAGGTTGGCCTCGAGGTGGTTCAGGTTCATCTTCCAGTTGCCGGCCATCAGCGGCCGGCGGGTGACGCTCGCCATCACTTCTCCAGGGCCGCGATGCCGGGGAGGGTCTTGCCCTCCAGGTACTCCAGGGAGGCGCCACCGCCGGTGGAGATGTGCCCGAAGGACGACTCGTCCAAGCCCAGGGCCCGGACCGCCGCAGCGGAGTCACCGCCACCGACCACGCTGAACGCGTCGGCCTTGGTGATCGCCTCGGCCACCCCGCGGGTACCGGCGGCGAACGGCGCCATCTCGAACACGCCCATCGGGCCGTTCCAGAAGATGGTCTTCGCCTGGGACAGCGCGGCGGCGAAGCCGGCCACCGTCTCCGGGCCGATGTCCAGCCCGATCCGGTGGCTCGGGATGCCGTCGGCACGGAAGACGTCGTGATCGGCGTCCGGGGAGAAGGCGGTCGCGGCCACCACGTCGACCGGCAGCATGATCTTGCCCTCGGAGCGCTCCAGGATGTTGCGGCAGGTCTCGACCATCTCCTTCTCCAGCAGCGAGGTGCCCACCTCGTGGCCCTGGGCCTTGAGGAAGGTGAAGCACATCCCGCCGCCGATGAGCAGCCGGTCCACCGTCGGCAGCAGCGCCTCGATGACCGCCAGCTTGTCGGAGACCTTGGAGCCGCCGAGCACCACGACGTACGGGCGCTCCGGCTGACCGGTCAGCTTGGAGAGCACCTCCACCTCGCGCAGCACCAGCCGGCCGGCGACGTGCGGCAGCCGGGCGGGCACGTCGTACACGCTGGCGTGCTTGCGGTGCACCGCGCCGAACGCGTCGTCGACGTACGCGTCGCCGAACGCGGCGAGCTGGTCGGCGAACGCGCCCCGCTCGGCGTCGTCCTTGCTGGTCTCCCCCTTGTTGAACCGGAGGTTCTCCAGCAGGGCGACCTGGCCGTCGGCCAGCGCGTCCACGGTGGAGCGGGCCGAGTCGCCGACGGTGTCCTCGGCGAAGTGCACCGGCGCGTCGAGCAGCTCGCCGAGGCGACCGGCGACCGGGCGGAGGCTGAACTGCGGGTCCGGCGCGCCCTTCGGGCGGCCCAGGTGCGAGCAGACGACCACCTTGGCGCCGGCGGAGACCAGCGCGCTCAGGGTCGGCAGGACCGCGCGGATGCGGCCGTCGTCGGTGATCTCACCGGTCTGCTTGTCGAGCGGGACGTTCAGGTCGGCGCGCACCAGCACGCGCCGACCCGACACCCCCTCGGCAAGCAGGTCGTCGAGGTTGCGGATGCTCACAGCGAGGAACCCACCAGCTTGACCAGGTCGACGAGGCGGTTGGAGTAGCCCCACTCGTTGTCGTACCAGCCGACGACCTTGACCTGGTTGCCGACGACCTTGGTCAGCGGCGCGTCGAAGATGCAGGACGCCGGGTCGGTGACGATGTCCGAGGAGACGATCGGGTCCTCGTTGTAGACCAGGATGCCCTTGAGCGGGCCCTCGGCGGCGGCCTTCATCGCGGCGTTGACCTCGTCCACCGTGGTCTCCCGGCCGACGTTGACGGTCAGGTCGGTGGTGGAGCCGGTCGGGATCGGCACCCGCAGCGCGTAGCCGTCCAGCTTGCCCTTCAGCTCCGGCAGCACCAGGCCGATCGCCTTGGCGGCGCCGGTCGAGGTCGGGACGATGTTCAGCGCGGCGGCCCGGGCCCGACGCAGGTCCTTGTGCGGCGCGTCCTGCAGGTTCTGGTCCTGGGTGTACGCGTGGATGGTGGTCATCAGACCGTGCTGGACACCGAACGTGTCGTGCAGGACCTTCGCCATCGGGGCGAGGCAGTTGGTGGTGCAGGAGGCGTTGGAGATGATGGTGTGCTTGGCCGGGTCGTACTGGTCCTGGTTGACGCCCATCACCACCGTGACGTCCTCGTTCTTCGCCGGCGCGGAGATGATGACCTTCTTGGCCCCGCCGTCGATGTGCGCCTTGGCCTTGGTGGCGTCGGTGAAGAAGCCGGTGGACTCGATGACCACGTCCGCGCCGACGTCGCCCCACGGCAGCTGCGCCGGGTCCTTCTCGGCGTACGCCTTGATGGTCTTGCCGCCCACGGTGATCTCGTCGGCGGTCGCCTTCACCTCGTGCGGGAGGCGGCCCAGGATGCTGTCGTACTTGACAAGGTGGGCGAGCGTCGCGTTGTCGGTCAGGTCGTTGACCGCCACAACCTCGATGTCAGCGCCGGACGCCAGCACTGCCCGGAAGAAGTTACGGCCGATCCGGCCGAAGCCGTTGATGCCAACCCGGATGGTCACAGGTCCCATCTCCTCGCGTTCTGGTCCGCCGGCGTAAGACCCGGGCCGGCGGAGGTGTGTGCGCCGACCGTTGGAGCCGGCCGTTGACGGTTCATCTCGGCCACCCCGCCGCGGTCCGTGAAGACCTGACCGCCCGAGGCGGTGAGCACGGCGAGGAGTGCCTGTGCCGGCCCCCTTGCCGTACGCAGCGACCTTATCCGAGCGTGCGGCGTCACGCTGCGGCGGGTGGTGATCCCGCTCGCATCATGGAGCCTCACCGTCCTATCAGACCACGAGCATGTCGGGCGTGACGGCCGCTTCCGTATCCGGGATGCCCAGGTCGCGAGCCCGCTTGTCGGCCAGCGCCAGCAGCCGGCGGATCCGGCCGGCGATGGCGTCCTTGGTCAGCGGCGGGTCGGCCAGCGCGCCCAGCTCCTCCAGCGAGGCCTGCCGGTGCTCCAGGCGCAGCCGCCCGGCCGAGGTCAGGTGGTTCGGCGCGTCCTCGGCCAGGATCTCCAGCGCCCGGGTCACCCGGGCGGCGGCGGCCACCGCGGCGCGGGCCGAGCGGCGCAGGTTGGCGTCGTCGAAGTTGGCCAGCCGGTTGGCGGTGGCCCGGACCTCGCGGCGCACCCGGCGCTCCTCCCAGGCCAGCACGCTGGAGTGCGCCCCGATCCGGGTGAGCAGCGCGGCGATCGCGTCGCCGTCCTTGACCACCACCCGGTCCACCCCGCGCACCTCACGGTTCTTGGCGGTGATGCCGATCCGGCGGGCCGCGCCGACCAGGGCCAGCGCGGACTCCGGACCCGGGCAGGTGATCTCCAGCGCGCTGGAGCGGCCCGGCTCGGTCAGCGAGCCGTGCGCCATGAACGCGCCCCGCCAGGCGGAGACGGCGCAGCAGACGTTGGCCGCCACCACGTGCGGCGGCAGGCCGCGCACCGGGCGGCCGCGCACGTCGAGCAGGCCGGTCTGCCGGGCCAGCGCCTCGCCGTCCTTGACCACCCGGACGATGAAGTGGCTGCCCTTGCGCAACCCGCCGGAGGCGAGCACGTGGATCTCGCTCGGATAGCCGTACACCTCGGCGATCTCCCGGCGCAGCCGCCGGGCCACCGCCCCGGTGTCCAGTTCGGCCTCCACCACCACGCGACCGGAGACGATGTGCAGCCCGCCGGCGAAGCGCAGCAGCGCGGCCATCTCCGCCCGCCGGCAGCAGGGCTTGGGCACGTCGACCCGACTCAGCTCGTCCTTGACCGCAGCCGTCATCGCCATTCTGCGCCCCTCCACGGACCGGTACCGGCGTGTCGCCGGTGATTACGTACGTGCTTAACGATCGGCGCCCAGGACAGGCACCAATGCGGCGCCCAGGGCGGCCGGATCATGACGGGGAGAGCCGTCGGTGACGGCGACCGGGGCGAGGACCAGCCGGGCACCCAGCGATTCTGCCGCACGGCCGGCCGGTTCGGGATCACCCACCGCCTTCGAATCGGCCAGCACGAAGTCCACGGTGAGCTGCGGAAGGTACGAGTGCAGGGCGGCCAGGTGGTCGGCGACGGACAGCCCGAGGGTCTCCTTCTCGGCCGCCAGGTTGAGGGTGACCAGCCGTCGGGCCCGGCTCGCGACGATCGCGGCGGCCAGCCCCGGCACCAGCAGGTGCGGCAGCACACTGGTGTACCAGCTGCCCGGTCCGAAGATCAGCCAGTCGGCCTCGCCCACCGCGGCGACCGCCTCGGCGCACGCGTCCGGCGCGGTCGGGGTGAGCCGCAGCGACTCCACCCGGCCGGTGGTCACCGCCACCTGGTGCTGGCCGCGCACCGTGCGTACCTCGTCGGGGCGCGCCGGGTCGGCGCCGCGGACCCGTGCCTCGATCCCCACCGGCTGGCGGGACATCGGCAGCACCCGGCCCACCGCGCCGAGCATCGCCCCGGCGTGCTCCAGCGCGGCCACCGGGTCGCCGAGCTGCTCCATCAGGCCGCAGAGCACCAGGTTGCCCACCGCGTGCCCGGCCAGGCCGTCGCCGGAGTCGCCGGCGAAGCGGTGCTGGAAGAGCCCGGCGCTGCGCCGGGTGGCGGGGTGGTCGCCGGCCAGCGCGACCAGGGCCTGCCGCAGGTCGCCCGGGGGCAGCCCGCCGCGCTCGGCGCGCAGCCGGCCGCTGGAGCCGCCGTCGTCGCCGACGGTGACCACGGCGGTGATGTCCAGGTCGAGGTCGCCGGCGCAGTGACGCAGCGCGCGCAGCGAGGCGGAGAGCCCGTGCCCCCCGCCGAAGGCGACCACCTTCGCCGCCGTCATTCCCGCCCCAGGTCCCGGTGCTGAGCGTTGGCGGCCAGACCCGACTGGCGCAGCCGGCCGGCCAGTTCCTCCGCGATGGCCACGCTGCGGTGCTTGCCACCGGTGCAGCCGACGGCCACGGTCAGGTAGCGCTTACCCTCCCGCTCGAAGCCGGCGGTGGTGGCGTTGACCAGGTCGGCGTACGCGGTGACGAAGGCGTCCGCACCCTCCTGGCCCAGCACGTACGCGCTGACCGCCTCCTCCCGCCCGGTGTGCTCGCGCAGCTCCGGCACCCAGTACGGGTTGGGCAGGAACCGGGCGTCGAGCACGAAGTCGGCGTCGGGCGGCAGGCCGTACTTGAAGCCGAAGGAGATCACGGTGACCCGCAGCCGGCGGGCGTCCTCGCCGCCGAAGAGCTCCTCGATGCGCCGCCGCAGCTGGTTGACGTTGAGGTGGCTGGTGTCGATGATCACGTCGGCCTGGTCGCGGGCCTCCTCCAGCAGGCCGCGCTCCACGGCGATGCCGTCGGCCAGCCGCCCCTCGCCCTGCAACGGGTGCGAGCGCCGGACGCTCTCGAACCGGCGGATCAGCACCTCGTCGTCGGCGTCGACGAAGACCACCCGGGGTGAGAAGCCCCGGTCCCGCAGCTCGCGGATCGCCCCGGCGAGATCGGTGGAGAAGGCGCGCGAGCGCACGTCGAGCACCATCGCGGTACGCCGGGCCGCGCCGCCGGCCTTGACCGCCAGCTCGGCCATGTCCAGCATCAGCGCCTGAGGCAGGTTGTCCACCACGTAGTAGCCGACGTTCTCCAGCGCCCGGGCGACGGTGCTGCGGCCGCCACCGGACAGCCCGGTGACCACCACCAGCGTGGTGTCCGCCTCCGCCGTCGCCGCGCCGCCGTCCGGGGCGTACCCGTCGGTCGTCCGCACCTCGCTCACCCACTACCCCCCAGCCGTGCCGCGTCCGGTTCGTCCCGGACACGCATGGTCGATCAGCGACTCTATCCCCCCGGGCGGCGTCGATCGGTTCCCGCCCGTCCGACCGGTGCCGGTGTCGGCATCGGCGGCCTCTCCAAAAAGCGGCGACGGCGGAGCGGGTATTCCCGCACGGGTCGGCGTCGGCGGGTTGTCGGCGTCGGCTCGTAGACTCCGCGGATGACCTCCCCCACCGACCTGCGCACCGAGGACGCGCTGCGGGTGCTCCGCCGGGTCTTCGGCTACGACGCCTTCCGCGGCTTCCAGCGGGAGGTCATCGACCACGTGGTGGCCGGCGGCGACGCGCTGGTGCTGATGCCCACCGGCGGCGGCAAGTCGCTGTGCTACCAGATTCCCGCCCTGGTCCGCGAGGGCGTCGCGGTGGTCGTCTCCCCGCTGATCGCGCTGATGCAGGACCAGGTCGACGCGCTGACCGCCGTCGGCGTCCGGGCCGGCTTCCTCAACTCGACGCAGGACCTGGAAGCCCGCCGCCAGGTGGAGAAGGCCTTCCTCGCTGGCGAGCTGGACCTGCTCTACCTCGCCCCGGAGGCGCTCGGCTCCCGGGCCACCCTCGGCCTGCTCGACCGGGGCCGGATCGCCCTGTTCGCCATCGACGAGGCGCACTGCGTCTCGCAGTGGGGGCACGACTTCCGCCCCGACTACCTGGCCCTGTCGATGCTGCACGAGCGGTGGCCGACGGTGCCCCGGATCGCGCTCACCGCCACCGCGACCAGCGCCACCCGCGCCGAGATCGCCAGCCGGCTCAAGCTGACCGACGCCCGGCACTTCGTGGCCAGCTTCGACCGGCCCAACATCCAGTACCGGATCGTGCCGAAGAAGGAGCCGCGCAAGCAGCTGCTCGCCCTGCTGCGCGACGAGCACCCCGGCGACGCCGGCATCGTCTACTGCCTGTCCCGCGCCTCGGTGGAGAAGACCGCCGAGTTCCTGGTCGCCAACGGGGTCGCCGCGCTGCCGTACCACGCCGGCCTGGACGCGGCCACCCGCGCCGCCAACCAGCAGCGTTTCCTGCGCGAGGACGGCCTGGTGATGGTGGCGACGATCGCGTTCGGGATGGGCATCGACAAGCCCGACGTCCGGTTCGTCGCCCACCTCGACCTGCCGAAGTCGGTGGAGGGCTACTACCAGGAGACCGGTCGCGCCGGGCGGGACGGCCTGCCGTCCACCGCCTGGCTGGCGTACGGCCTCCAGGACGTGGTGCAGCAGCGCAAGATGATCGAGACGTCGGAGGGCGACCTCGCGCACCGGCGCAACCTCGCCACCCACCTTGACGCCATGCTGGCCCTCTGCGAGACGGTCCGCTGCCGCCGGGTGCAGTTGCTCGAATACTTCGGCCAGAGCGGGGCGGCCGGCTGCGGCAACTGCGACACCTGCCTCACCCCGCCGGAGACCTGGGACGGCACGGTGCCGGCACAGAAGCTGCTCTCCACCGTCTTTCGGCTGGACCGGGAGCGCAACCAGCGCTTCGGCGCCGGGCACTGCGTCGACATCCTGCTCGGCAAGCAGACCGACAAGATCACGCAGCACGGCCACGACTCGCTGAGCACCTTCGGCATCGGCACCGAACTGCGGGAGGCCGAGTGGCGCGGGGTGGTCAGGCAACTGCTCGCCGAGGGCCTGCTCGCCGTCGAGGGTGACTACGGCACCCTGGCCCTGACCGAGGCCAGCGCGGAGGTGCTGGGCCGCCGCCGCACGGTGACCATGCGCCGGGAGCCGGAGCGGCCGGCGTCCGGCCGGTCCGCGAAGCCCCGGGGCGCGGCCACCGTCGTCGCCGACCTCGCCCCGGAGGCGGCCTCGGTGTTCGAGCGGCTGCGCGCCTGGCGGGCGGCCACCGCCAAGGAGCAGGGCGTGCCGGCGTACGTGATCTTCCACGACGCCACGCTGCGACAGATCGCCACCGAGGCGCCCAGCTCGCTGGCCGAGCTTTCGCAGATCAACGGCGTCGGCGAGAACAAGCTGGCCAAGTACGGCGAGGGCATCCTCGCCGTACTCACGGAGGGCTGACCACCAGAGCCGACGAAAGGGCCGGCCCCCGTTGTGGGGCGGCCCTTGTCGGTGGTGCTGGTGGGTCAGGAGGCGGCGGAGTAGCCGCGGGTGGCGATCCAGTCGGCGAGGTTGTCGACGCTGATGCGGTAGGAGGCCTGGTCGGGGTTGGCCGAGTCGGCGATGGTGACGGTCTTGCCGCCGTTGGTGTAGCCCACGACGCTGATGTAGTGCCCGCCCTCGAAGGAGTGGGTGGTGCCGTCGGTGTCGGTGGTGGTGCCGGCGATGTTGGCGACCACGGCGCGGCCCTCGTCGATGGTGCGGACGATGTCGGTGCGCAGCTTGTCGGTCTGCTTGCGGTCGGCCTTGCTGTCGCGGATCTCCACCGACCGGTAGGCGTCCTTGCTGCCGGTCTCCTTGTTCAGCACCGGGGTGATGTCGTTGATGCTGTTGGTGCCGTCCTCGGTGGTGCCCATCTCCTTGGCCATCGCGTCGACGTCGATGTCCTTGCCCTGCACCGAGAGGGCGTTGCG
>NZ_JAEVHN010000208.1:0-9584 GCF_016803375.1 Micromonospora sp. 4G55 | reverse complement strand
CCGCCACCGCCGCGGCGCTCGCCGGGATCGCCGCCACCATGACCGCCAGCAGCGTCAACCAGGTGTACGGCCCGGCCAACGCCAACGACGGCAACCCGGACACCTACTGGGAGAGCGCCAACAACGCCTTCCCGCAGTGGATCCAGGCCGACCTCGGCGCCACCGTCACCGTGGACCGGCTGGTGCTGAAGCTGCCCCCGGCCGCCGCCTGGCAGACCCGGACCCAGACGCTGTCCGTGCAGGGCAGCACCAACGGCTCGACCTTCACCACCCTGAAGCCGTCCGCCGGCTACACCTTCGACCCGGCCACCGGCAACACGGTGACCGTCGCGCTGACCGCCACCGGCAGCCGCTACGTCCGGCTCACCTTCACCGGCAACACCGGCTGGCCCGCCGGGCAGCTCTCCGAGTTCGAGGTCTACGGCACGGCGACCGGGGACACCCAGGCGCCGACCGCCCCGACCAACCTGGCCTACACCGAACCCACCAGCGGGCAGATCCGGCTGACCTGGAACGCCGCCGCCGACAACGTCGGGGTCACCGGCTACGACGTGTACGCCAACGGCGCGCTGCGCGGCAGCGTCGCCGGCACCGTGCTCACCTTCACCGACAACCAGCCCACCAGCGCCACGGTGAGCTATCACGTGCGGGCGAGGGACGCCGCCGGCAACCAGTCGGCGAACAGCAACACGGTCACCCGCACCGGCAGCGGCACCGGCGGCAGCAACCTCGCGGTCGGCCGGCCGATCACCGCCTCGTCGTACGTGCACACCTTCGTCGCGACCAACGCCAACGACAACAACACGGCCACCTACTGGGAGAGCGCCGGCTACCCGGGCACGCTGACCGTGCAGCTCGGAGCGAACGCCAGCGTGAGCGCGGTGGTGCTGAAGCTGAACCCGGACCCGGTGTGGGGGACCAGGACGCAGACCGTGCAGGTACTCGGCCGGGAGCAGAGCGCCACGTCGTTCACCAGCCTGGTCGGCGCCGCCGGGTACACCTTCAACCCGGCGTCCGGCAACACGGTGACCATCCCGGTCTCCGCCACCGCCGCCGACCTGCGGCTGACCTTCACCGCCAATTCCGGCGCCCCGGGCGGGCAGGTGGCCGAGTTCCAGGTGATCGGCGTGCCCGCCCCCAACCCGGACCTGACCGTCACCGCGCTGTCGGCCAGTCCGGCCAACCCGACCGAGGCCGACGCGGTCACCCTCTCCGCCACGGTCCGCAACGCGGGCACGGTCGGGTCCGCCGCCACCGCCGTCAACCTCTACCTCGGTGGGGTGCGGGTGGGCAGCGCGCCGGTCGGCGCCCTGGCCGCCGGCGCCTCGACCACCGTCACGGCGAACATCGGGGCCCGCGCGGCCGGCAGCTACCCGCTGAGCGCCAAGGTCGACGAGGCGAACGCCGTCATCGAGTCCGACGAGACGAACAACAGCTACACCAGCCCGTCGGAGCTGGTGGTGAACCCGGTGGCCAGCTCCGACCTGGTCGCCGCGTCGGTCGGCTGGACCCCGGGCAACCCGTCGGCCGGCAGCGCGGTGGCCTTCTCCGTGACGCTGCGCAACGCGGGCAGCGTCGCCTCGGCCTCGGGCACGCACGCGATCACGCTGACCCTGCTCGACCAGTCGGGCGCGGTCATCCGCACGTTGACCGGCTCGTACTCCGGGGTGATCAACCCGGGCGCCACCACCGGCCCGGTCGGACTGGGCAGCTGGACCGCGGCGAACGGCCGGTACACCGTCCGGGTGGTGGTCGCGGCCGACGCCAACGAGCTGCCGGCGAAGCAGCAGAACAACACCAGCGAGCGGCCGCTCTTCGTCGGGCGGGGCGCGAACATGCCGTACGACATGTACGAGGCCGAGGACGGCGCCCTCGGCGGCGGCGCGGCCGTGGTCGGACCGAACCGGACCGTCGGCGACCTGGCCGGCGAGGCGTCCGGCCGGCGGGCGGTCACCCTCAACTCGACCGGCAGCTACGTCGAGTTCACCACCCGGGCCAGCACCAACACGCTGGTCACCCGCTTCTCCATCCCGGACGCGCCGGGCGGCGGCGGGATCGACGCGACGTTGAACGTGTACGTCAACGGCGCCTTCCACAAGGCCATCGACCTGACCTCCCGGCACGCGTGGTTGTACGGCAACGAGGCCGGCCCGGGCAACTCGCCGGGGGCGGGCGGACCGCGGCACATCTACGACGAGGCCAACGTCATGCTCAACGCGACCGTGCCGGCCGGCAGCCGGATCCGGCTCCAGAAGGACCCGGCCAACACCACCACGTACGCGATCGACTTCATCAACACCGAGCAGGTCGCGCCGATCGCCAACCCGGACCCGGCGCGGTACCTGGTGCCGGCCGGCTTCGGTCACCAGGACGTGCAGAACGCGCTGGACGCCGCCCGGCAGAGCCCGACGGCGCTCGGGGTCTACCTGCCGCCGGGGACGTACGCGACCGCCCAGAAGTTCCAGGTGTACGGCAAGGCCGTCAAGGTGCTCGGCGCTGGCCCCTGGTACACCCGGTTCGTCGCACCACGCACCCAGGAGAACACCGACGTGGGCTTCCGGGCGGACGCCACCGCCAACGGCTCGACGTTCTCCGGCTTCGCCTACTTCGGCAACTACACCTCCCGCATCGACGGGCCGGGCAAGGTGTTCGACTTCGCCAACGTGGCCGACATGGTGATCGACAACATCTGGGCCGAGCACCAGGTCTGCCTCTACTGGGGCGCGAACACCGACCGCACGACGATCCGCAACTCCCGGATCCGCAACACCTTCGCCGACGGCGTGAACATGACCAACGGCAGCACCAACAACCTGGTCAGCAACAACGAGGCGCGGGCGACCGGCGACGACAGCTTCGCGCTCTTCTCGGCGATCGACGCCGGCGGCGCCGACATGAAGGACAACGTCTACGAGAACCTGACGTCGCTGCTGACCTGGCGCGCCGCCGGGGTGGCCGTGTACGGCGGGTACGGCAACACGTTCCGCAACATCTACATCGCCGACACGCTGGTCTACTCCGGCATCACGATCAGCTCGCTGGACTTCGGCTACCCGATGAACGGCTTCGGCGCTGACCCGCCCACCCGGTTCGAGAACATCTCGATCGTCCGGGCCGGCGGGCACTTCTGGGGCGCGCAGACCTTCCCCGCGATCTGGGTCTTCTCCGCCTCGAAGGTGTTCCAGGGCATCCGGGTCAGCGACGTCGACATCGTCGACCCGACCTACAGCGGCATCATGTTCCAGACCAACTACGTCGGCGGGCAGCCGCAGTACCCGGTCACCGACACCGTCTTCACCAACGTCTCGATCAGCGGCGCCCGACGCAGCGGGGACGCCTTCGACGCCAAGTCCGGCTTCGGGATCTGGGTCAACGAGATGCCGGAGGCCGGACAGGGCCCGGCGGTCGGCTCCGCCACCTTCACCAACCTTCGGCTGAGCAACAACGACCAGGACATCCGCAACACCACGTCCACCTTCACCATCAACCGGAACTGACCGTCGGAAAACCGGACGCCGTCGGCGGGCTCACCGCCGTCCGGCGGCGTCCGGTCGCGCGGGTCCGGGCGGCTCCGCGGCCCGGCTCGGCGGTCCGGCGGCGCCGCTCACCCGCGCGGCGCCGTCGCCCGGGCCACCGTGGGTCCGCTCAGGACGGCACCCGGTGCGGTACCCAGCCGAGGAAGCGGTCGCGCAGGTCGGCCGGGTTGGCCGCGAGCTCCTGGGTGGCCGAGGTCAGGCAGGTGGCGAGGTACACCCGCAGGTTGGTCGACTGCTGCCGGTACTCGTCGAGCAGGATCGCCGGCGGCTCGGGCAGGGCCAGTCGCGCCCGCAGTCGCGGCACCGCCAGGACGGGCTCACCGGCTCGTGTGGATCGGGCATCGGTCTCCGATCTCCGTACTGCTGTGAACGATTTTCGGACATTCGGGCCGCCATTCCCACCGCCGATGAGTCCCATTCACAGGACGAGCGGCTGATGGCCGGTGACGGGCCTGGCTCGTTGCGGCCCGGCTAGGTGCTGCGGGTCGGCGCGGACTGGCGGGGGGCGGTGGAATCACCGGCCGGGGGTGCGGCGAGCTCGATGGGTGGAGGATCGGGCAGGTTGACCATAGCCACGGAGAAACGACGAAACCCCAGCTCAGAGGCCTTATGATCTTCGGTCCGCGGGGTGCTGGGCGGGCCGCGGGTCGGCACTCCCGACGACTGTCCTCGATCCGACTCCGCGGGGCGCGTTCGGGGTGCGCCGTCCGCCGCCGCCAGGGCGGCGGGGGTGGCCGGCGCGGTCCGCCGGGCGCGCCTGGCGACGTCGGCGATGTCGGGCCGGCCCCGGGCGTAGGCTGACCTGCGTGGATCACGAAGACCGGATCGCCCTGTTCCTCGACTACGAGAACCTCGCGCTGGGGGCGCGCGACCACCGCGGCGGCATGGCCTTCGACTTCCGCCCCATCGCCGACGCCCTCGCCGAGCGGGGCCGGGTGGTCGTGCGGCGGGCGTACGCGGACTGGTCGTACTTCGACGAGGACCGTCGGATGCTCACCCGGTCGCACGTCGAGCTGATCGAGATACCCCAGCGGATGGGCGCCTCCCGCAAGAACGCCGCCGACATCAAGATGGCGGTCGACGCGGTGGAGCTGGCCTTCGAGCGCGACTACATCTCGACGTTCGTGATCTGCACCGGCGACAGCGACTTCACTCCGCTGGTCCACAAGCTCCGGGAGCTCAACAAGCGGGTGATCGGCGTCGGGGTGGAGAAGTCCACCTCCGCGCTGCTGCCGCCGGCCTGCGACGAGTTCCTCTACTACGACCGGCTGGAGGGGGTCGACATCCCGCCGACCCGGGCCCGGCGGGCCCGTCCGGCGCGGGTGCCCAGCCCGGAACCGCAGCAGGTGGAGCAGGAACAGGTCGAGCAGGAACCCGAGCCCCAGGCGGCGGTCGAGGAAGGGGTCCGCGACGTCGACACCCTCGCCGGCCTGGTGGCCCAGACGGTGGCCGGTCTGCAGGGCAGCTCCGGCGGCGAGGTGACCGCGTCGACGTTGAAGCGCACCCTGCTGCGCAAGGATCCGACCTTCACCGAGTCCGACTACGGGTTCCGCACCTTCGGTGAACTCCTGCGCCACCTCGCCAAGCAGAACGTCGTCGAGCTGGCGGAGGGGCCGGCCAAGGGCGACCCGGAGGTCTCCCTGCCCGAACACGGCGACCGGGAGGAGGCGTTCGGGCTGCTGCGCGCCGTGGTCCAGGACCTGGCCGGCGCCGACGGCGCGGCGGCGCTGTCCGGCCTGAAGAACCAGCTCCGGCGGGCGCGGCCCGACTTCAGCGAGAAGAAGCTCGGCTACCGCAGCTTCCTCCAGTTCTGCAAGGCGGCCGCCACCAGCGGCGTGGTCCACCTGGAGTGGAACGCCGACGCCGACGACTACCTGCTCACCCCGCAGGCTTCCTGACCCGACCGCCCATCGCGGAGGCCAGCCGCGCACCGACCGCCCTCGTCGACGCCGCCGGCACGCCGGGCTGCCGGAACCGCGAGGCGTACTTCCGGGAGCTCGCGGAGATCGGCGCGTCGGGACGGACCCTCAGCGACGACGAGTGGGTCGACCTGTGGGCCCGCCACGACCAGTACCGGGTGGAGCCCGCCGACACGCGCTGAGGTCCCCACCGCGCCGTCTCACCACCTCCGCGGCGCCTCCCGCGCGTCGTCGCGGATGTGCTGCGCCTCCCCGACGCCCGTGTCGCGGACCGAGGACACGCCCTGGGCCGCGGTGGACCTGACCTGCTCGGTCGCCTGGTGGACAGGTTCGCGCAGGTTGTCCTGCACGCCGTGCATCATGCCGCTGGCCTGCTGCTTGAACTGGTCCGAGTGTTCCATCGCCTCGTGCTTGACGCGCTCGGCCAACTCCCGCTCCTTGCGGCTGGGCCGCAGGAGCGACGAGGCCAGCGCGCCCACGCCGAAGGCGATGAGGCCCGCGGCGAGCGGATTGCCTTCGGCGCGTTCCCGCGAGGCGTGGGTGAGCCCCCGCGCCCGCTCGCCGGCGGTGGCGGCGCCGTGCTGCGCCGTACCCGTCAGGTGTTGCGTGGTGTCGGACAGGCGATGCGTGGTGGCCGAGGCCCGCTGCGTCACGCCGGACGCCTGGTGACTGGCCACGTCCCGCGCGTGCCTGGCATTGCCCATGATCGTGTCGACCATGCGGCTGAGCCGGCCACGCGCCCGGTTCACCGGCGCGGCGCGATCCGTCGCGGGTTGACCCGGTCGGTCAACGCGTCGACGTCACTGCTCAACTCGGCTCTGGCTGCCTCGATGTCGTACCGGATCCGGTCCGGATCGGTGGACATGACGTCTCCCTTCGGTTTCAGCGGCCTCTGACCGCGTCCGGAATCTCGTGCGCGGTCTGCTGGGTACGCGGTAGGGCCTTCACCGTGCGTAGCTGCCGGCGCGCCCGGGAGGCGAGCACGGCGCCGATCACCGCCCAGATGATGGCGACGATCAACGCGGCCCAGCCCTGGTCCATCACGTTGGACAGCGCCCACCACAGGGCGTGGGACAGGAACACCAGGGTCAGCAGCGCCGCGATCGCCGCGGCGGCGAACATGGCTGCCACCATGCCGAGGCTGCGTACCTCTTCCCGCACCTCGGCCTTGGCGAGCTCGACCTCCTTGCGCAGCAGGTAGGAGAAGTTGCGGGTGGCGTCGGCGAGCAGCTCACCGATGGAGGCCTGGGTCTTGTCCGGACCCCCGCCCGGGCCCATGGGCGATGCGCTCATGGGCCCACCTCATGGCCCATCGGACCGTGGCGGACCGGCGCGGTCATCCCCGGACTCGCCGGCACGTTCAACGGCGTCTGGGCCGCCGCCGGCGGGCCCTCGCCGGCGAACCTGCCGGTGTCACCGCCACCGCCCTGGCCGTCCTGGCCGCCGGTGAGGGCGCGCCCCAACCGACCGGCGAGCAGTCCGGCGATCGCCGCCCCGGCGAGGAAGGCCCCGGGGTGCCGGCTGGCGTAGTCGCGTACCTCGCGCACCAGGGCGCCGGGTTCGCGCTCGTCCAGCCAGCCCGCGGCTGCTGCGCGGCGTCCGCGCCCCGGCGGACGACGTCGGCGGCCATGCCGCCCTGGTCGGCGCCGTCGGCCATCGACCGCAGTTGCGTACCCAGCGTGCGCAGGCTGTCGGCGGCCCGCCGCTGCTGCTCCTCGGCCTGCGTCCGGGCCTGCGCGGAGGCTTCGCTGAGCAGGTTGCGGGCCTGCTGGCGGCCCTCCGAGGCGATCTGCCGGCCCTGATCCATCGCCTGCCGGGCGGTGTGCCCGCCGGCCTGCGCCGTCTCCTGGCCGATGCGGCCAGCCTCCTGCCGGACCTGTCCGACCTTGCCGCCGCGCGATCCGTCACCGGATGCAGGAGGTGATTCCCGACCCGTCGTCATGCGATCTCCCTTCGTCGGGGCCCGCCCTTCGGGCAGGAACGGGAACGCCGGTTACCCCTCGCCGCCCGGTGTACACGTCCCTCCCGCTGCCGGCCGTGCGGGTGTGGGACCGGGAGCTGGCAGGTGCCAACCGAACGGGTGTAGGTGCCGATTTCACCGCCGACGCCCCAGCGGATTTGGACAATGGACGCATGAGAATGACCATGTTGCAGAAGAGGCGGGCGGCGCGGATGCAGCGCCGGAACTGGTGGCCGCTGGCGGCGGTCGTCGTCACCGCGGGAGCGGCCGGTGCCGCGGCGCTGCGGCGGCGTAAGGGCGCCGGTGCCGAGAACTGGGTGGGCTCCGGCGGCGAATCCACCACCCCGTCCCCGGACATCATGGCCCCCGGGGCCAGCCGCACGGAAACCTCGCTGTCGCCCAAGAGGTGACGCCGGGCGGCAGCCGTCCGACGGCCTCGCCCAGCTCAGCGGTGTCGCCGCCGGCGCAGCGCGTACAGCGCCGCGCTGGTGGCGAAGAGCGTCCCGCTGACCGCCAGCCAGCGGATCAGCAGCGGTCGCGGGGTCAGGCCGGTCGCCGCGGTGTACGTGCCGTCGCCGAGGCCGAGGACGCCGGGCAGGTAGACGAGCAGAAGCAGCCCGGCGGCGAGCGCGGGCACCCGGACGTGGTTCAGCGCCGACGGGCCACCCCGGCGGCCCGCCCCGGCGCGCAGCGCCCGGTCGGCCAGCCGCGTAGACCGGGAACAGCAGCAGGTCGTGGGCGATCACCGCGCCGAGGAACCAGAGCAGCATCCGCACCGCGGACCCCTCGCCGGCCAACCGCAGCACGATCCAGCCGGTCACCGCGAAGCAGCCGAGCAGGAGCAGCAGGTGCCAGGGCGCGGCGCCGTAGGCCCGCCGGAACCTAGCCATCGGCGCGCCCCTCGAAGGCGATCTCCCGGACCCACTTGGTGCAGTGCACGCCCGGCAGCGCCGGCACGATGATCCGCGTCGGATAGCCGTGGTCGGGGGAGAGGTCGACCCCGTTGACCCGCAGGGCGAGCAGCGAGTCGGGGTCGCGGACCTGGTTGGCCTGCAACCGGGCCTGGCGGAACAGGCCGGCCCGCTCCAGCGACCCGACCGACGCCGTGGCCGCCTCCGGCGCGCCGACCAGCGCGGCCAGGTCGCGCAGCCGCACCCCGGTCCAGGTCTGCGCCGTCGACCAGCCCTCCACGCAGGCGATCGGCAGGTCCGCCGTGTGCTGCGCCATCGCGAGCAGGCGGTCCCGGTCCAGCTCGACGGTCCGGTCGCCGCCGCGTACGGTCAGCCGCCAGCCCGCCCCGGTGTCGGCGGGCTGGATGCCGGCCGCGGCGGCGCTGCGGTTGACCGGGAAGCCGTTCGCCCGTCGCCGGGCCGCCGACCCCGGGGCAGCATGAGCGCGGTGCGGCGCAGCACCCCGTCCAGGCTCTGCCCGACGGTCAGCGCGGCAGCAGCAGCGCCCCGCCGCCGGCCAGGGCCAGCACCCCGCGCCGACTCATCGTCGCCGGGCCGGGCCGCCGGGAGACCAGGCCGTCCGGATCCGCCGGCTCCGGTCGGGTCCGCTCGACCGGGACACGCGCGAAGCCCGGCCCGCGCAGCGCCGTGACCATCCGGGGCAGCTTGATCGCCACGTGGGCGACCAGGGCGGCGATGAAGACCCAGGCGCCGTACCAGTGCGCGGTGTAGAAGTCGAACCCGAACAGGTACGCGTACTGGATGTTGAGCAGGCCGGTGGCCGTCTCGAAGAGGATCCCGCCGATCAGCAGCAGCAGCGACAGCCGCTCCAGCACCTGGGCCACCGAGCGGGCCGGCGGCCAGTCGAAGAGCTTCGGCACCACCGACCAGAGCTTGCCCAGCACCACCGGGACCAGCACGATGCCGAGCGTCACGTGCAGGCCCTGGGTGAGCCGGAACAGCCAGGCCGGCCGGGTGGGCCAGTCGAAGACGGGCGGGTGCAGCCAGCCCACGTCGCGGGGGAACGCCTGGCCGAGCCGGGGGCCGTAGGCGATCCAGTCCAGCAGCCCGGTGACGATCACCAGCGGCAGGGCGGCGAGCAGGACCGCCCCGAACACCGAGGTCAACCACGGGCCGCGTACCGGGCTGCGCCAGGCGTCGGCGGTGGCGTCCACGCCGGGGCGGGCGGTGCCGGTCCAGCGCTCGCCACAGTCGCGCC
>NZ_JAEVHN010000207.1:0-9650 GCF_016803375.1 Micromonospora sp. 4G55 | reverse complement strand
CCACAGGTAGCCGGTCGCCTTGTCGCGGGCGATGACGTCTCCGTGACCGTCCCCGGTGAAGTCCGTCCGGATGATGACATCCATGCCGTTCCATCCCGTGCTGATGGTCGTCCGGATGCCGAGGGACGTCCCGTTGCCGGGGTAGAGATACAGGTTGCCCGTGGAGGGCTGGCGGCTCAGCAGGTCGGACCAGCCGTTGCCGTTGAAGTCTCCGAAGGAGGTCGCCGGAATGGGAGCGACGTCCAGGTAATCGTTGTCGATGTTGATCGTCACCCCGCCCCACGTCTCGTTGTGGTCGCCTCGGTACTGCTTCATCCGCCGCTGGGGAGACCAGTACGAGCTGGGGATCGCCGGGTCGGACACGGTGGCGGCGCCGTCCCAGCGGGCGAAGTCCAGGTAGTCGGGCCGGACGTAGCCGGGGGTGTTGTAGGCCGCGACCTGGTCGGCGACGCCTGAGGCCATGCTGCCGTAGAAGCCGGAGAGGTAGCCGAGGTCGTGCAGCCGTGCCGTCCAGGCGCTCATGAACGCGAGCACCGCGGAGCGGCAGGCCGCGTCGTCGGTCCGGTACGCCTCCATGTCGAAGATGAGTACGCTCTCCGGCGCCAGGCCCAGCGCCTTCGCCTGGGCGACCGCGTCGTCCGCCTGTGCGCGTCCCTGCGCCGCCGGGTTCGCCGGGTCGATGAGATAGCGCTTGGTGGACGTCGTGCACGGTGACTGCAGCCCGAGATAGATCGGCACGAGATGCCAGCCCGCAGCCTGCTGGGTGGCGACCCACGAGGCGGTCAGGTTGGGCTGCGTGCACGCGCGGTTGACACCGCCGAAGTAGATGACGATCGCCCCGTAGRSCKACCTGCTCGCCACCGCCTGCCTCGGCGGCGCCACCCTGGCGCTGCGGCACGGCGTCGCCATCGGCCCGCCGGTGCTCGCGGCGCTGCGGGGCAAGCTGCTGATGTTCGTCGGCAACGTCGCGGTCGGCCTGGTCGTGGTCGCCCTGGTGGAGATCGACGCCCGCTGGCTGCTGCTGCTCCCGCCGCTGCTCTGGCTGCTCCAGCAGACCTACCGGCACCGGCTCCGCGCCGACCAGGAACGGCGGGACTGGCGGGCCTTCGCGGAGGCGACCGCCGCGCTCAACCAGCTCGACGAGCGCGGGGTGGCCACCGCCGCGGTGACCGGCGCGCTGACCCTCTTCGGTGCCGAGCTGGTCGACGTCGACGTGGCCCGGGGCGACGGCCGCTGGCGCCGGTACCGGGGGGACGCCTCCGGCCAGGTGCGCGACCGCGAGGTCGGGCCGCCCGCCCGGCCGTCCACCGCGGAACACGAGCTGGCCCGCCCGCTGAGCGTCGGCGACGTCGAGGTCGGCGAACTGCGGGTCCGCTTCCCCGCCACCGCCCCCCCGAGTGCCCGCGAGCGGGACGCCGTGGCCGCCTTCTCCGACGCCCTCGCCGCCGCGCTGCACGACGCGGCCACCCACCGCGAGCTGCGGCTGGTCAGCGCGCGGTCGTCGTACGAGGCGGTGCACGACGCGCTGACCGGGCTGGTGAACCGGGCGGCCATGCTCAGCAAGGGCGACCAGGCGCTGCGGCAGCTCGCCCACGACCACCCGGTGGCGCTGCTGCTGCTGGACATCAACCAGTTCAAAGAGGTCAACGACACCCTCGGGCACGCGGCCGGCGACCAGCTGCTGCGGCTCACCGCCAACCGGCTCGGCACCCTCGCCCGCCCGGGCGACCTGCTGGGGCGCCTCGGCGGGGACGAGTTCGCCCTGCTGCTGACGTCGGTCCCGGTGATCGGCGACCGGTCCGCCCCCGGTGGCGTACGCGCTGCGCCAGGCCCGGGAGATCGCCGAGCGGCTGGCCGCGCCGACCGAGGTGGCCGGGGTGCGGATGTCCGTCGAGGTGTCGGTGGGGGTGGTGGTGGCCGGGGCGGGCACCGCCGACCTGACCGAGCTGCTGCGCCGGGCCGACATCGCCATGTACCAGGCCAAGGAGGGCGGCGGCAGCGTCGCCGCGTACGACAGCGCCCGGGACGCCGCGAGCACCGACCAACTGGCGCTGCTGGCGGAGCTGCGGGAGGCGTTGCAGGCCGACGACCAGTTGGTGCTGGCCCTGCAACCGGCGGTCGACCTGGCCACCGGCGCCCCGACCGGGGTGGAGGCGTTGATCCGCTGGCGGCACCCGCGCCGCGGCTGGCTCGGCCCGGCCGACTTCATCCGCCCGGTGGAGAACAGCGAGCAGCTCGGCGCCTTCACCCGGTACGTGCTGGACAAGGCGCTCGCGGTGGCGGCCGACTGGGCCCGGGAGGGCCTGGACGTGCCGATCTCGGTGAACCTGTCGGCCCGTAGCCTGCTCGACCCCCGGCTGCCGGCCGAGATCGCCGACGCGCTGCGCCGCCACCAGGTGCCGCCGCACCGGTTGGTCCTGGAGATCACCGAGACGGTGGTGATGAGCGAGCTGGAGGTGATCGACGAGGTGCTGGCCACGGTCCGCGCGATGGGCGTGCAGCTCGCCGTCGACGACTTCGGCACCGGCTTCTCGTCGCTGACCTTCCTGACCCGGATCGCGGTCGACGAACTCAAGGTCGACCGCTCGTTCGTGATCCGGATGGCCGAGTCGCCGGAGGCCGCGGCGATCGTCCGGACCACCGTCGGGCTCGCCCACGAGCTGGGGCTGCGGGTGGTCGCGGAGGGGGTGGAGACCGCCGAGCAGCGGCTCGCCCTGGCCGAGCTGGGCTGCACCGCCGCCCAGGGCTACCACTTCTTCAAGCCGATGCCGGCCGACAAGATCGGCGCGGTGCTCGGCACGCTGCGCGAGGCGGCCGAGTCGAACGTCTTCCCGCTGCGCGCCGACGGCGCCTCCTGACCCACCGCCCGCTCGCGGGACGTGGCGTGTCGCGGTGTCCGGGCGGCGGGACACCGCGACACGCCGCAAACGGTTGCCCGGGTGGCGGGTCAGGCGCGGGGAAGGACCTCGCCGACGACGGTCGGCAGGGCCGCCCAGTCAGCGGAGACGATGCTGGCGTGCGCCGCCGCCAGTTGGGCGACCCGGGCCCGGGCGGCGTCCGGGTCGGTGTTCCCCACCTTCGGCGGCACGTTCTGCGCGTCGGTCATCACGAGCAGGTAGTGGTTGGTGGCGTACCAGGAGGTGTCGATGCCGCCGCCGACGTACGCGCTCGCGTCGCCGTCGAAGACGACGAACCACGGCCGCAGGCTCACCTCGGTGTAGCGTGTGCGCGGGTCGCCGGCCTGGGCGTTGTGCACGGCGGGGAACGCCTGGGCCCGGGCGAGGGTGCCGGCCGAGGCGAGGCCGGCGAGGTGACGGGCGTACTCGACGTCGGTGCGGAGCGTGTCGGTGGGGTTGCCCTCCTCCACGGTGCCCGGGATCAGCTCCACGAGCACCTTGCCGGCGAGCTGCTGGCGAATCGGCCAGGCGTCGGCCCGGGCGGCGGCGTCCAGCGAGGCGTACCCGCCGCGCAGGTCGACCGGGCGGAAGACCCGGTCGCCGAGCCGGGCGGCGAGCAGCGCGTCGAGCTGGACCGGTCCCTGCCCGGTACGAGCGCTGAAGCCGGTCTTCAGCTCCAGCTTGAGCTGCACCGGCCCGGCGTCGGGGTGGGCGCCCAGCCAGAGCCGGATGTCGTCCAGGCAGTGTTCGAGGTTCTTGTTGCGGGTGCCGGTGTAGAGCTGCGCCGCGCTGGTGGCGGCGACGCAGTTGTTGTCGTTGCCGAGCGGGTTGGAGTGGCTGACCCGCCACTGGCGCGTGATCACGTCCGGCCAGACGTCCAGCTCGATCATCCCGGGGCGGGCGTCGAGCGCCTGCGCCAGGTAGGTGTAGGTGCCGCGCTCGTACGCGTTGTGGGTGCCGACGGCCGTGGTCCCGGAGATCCGGGTGGCGGGGTCCACGGCGGCGGCCGCGGGTTGTCCGGTGAGGACGACCGCGAGCACTGCGACCGAGGTGAGTACGGACAGACGACGGGATCCGCGCATGCGTGCCTCCTCGCGAGGCCGGCGACGATCGCCGGCATGCACAGATATAAATAGATGAAAGTGAACTACGGAAGGCCCCGTGATTGCCGTCGGTCCGCCCGGCGCGGGCCCGCCCGGCTGGATATGGTCGTCGGGTGAACCGACTCGCCGACGCGACCTCGCCGTACCTGCTCCAGCACGCCGACAACCCGGTCGACTGGTGGCCCTGGTGCGCCGAGGCGTTCGCGGAGGCGAAGCGGCGGGACGTGCCGGTGCTGATCTCGGTGGGCTACGCGGCCTGCCACTGGTGTCACGTGATGGCGCACGAGTCGTTCGAGAACGAGCAGGTCGGCGCGCTGGTCAACGACGACTTCGTGGCGATCAAGGTGGACCGGGAGGAGCGGCCGGACGTCGACGCGGTCTACATGACCGCCACCCAGGCGATGACCGGGCAGGGCGGCTGGCCGATGACGGTCTTCGCCACCCCCGACGGCACCCCGTTCTTCTGCGGCACCTACTTCCCCCGGGCGAACTTCGTCCGGCTGCTCCAGTCGGTCGCCACGGCGTGGCGCGACCAGCGCGAGGCGGTGCTGCGCCAGGGCGCCGCCGTGGTCGAGGCGATCGGCGGCGCCCAGGCCGTCGGCGGCCCGACCGCCCCGCTCACCGCCGAGCTGCTGGACTCCGCCGCCGACCAGCTCTCCCGCGAGTACGACGCGACGAACGGCGGCTTCGGCGGCGCGCCGAAGTTCCCGCCGCACATGAATCTGCTCTTCCTGCTCCGGCACCACCAGCGCACCGGCTCGGCGCGCAGCCTGGAGATCGCCCGGCACACCGCCGAGGCGATGGCCCGGGGCGGCATCCACGACCAGCTCGCCGGCGGCTTCGCCCGCTATTCGGTGGACGCGCACTGGACGGTGCCGCACTTCGAGAAGATGCTCTACGACAACGCCCTGCTGCTCAGGTGCTACGCCCAGCTCTGGCGGCTCACCGGCGACCGGATGGCCCGGCGGGTGGCCCGGGACACCGCCCGGTTCCTCGCCGACGAGCTGCACCGGGCGGGGGAGGGGTTCGCCTCCGCGCTGGACGCCGACACCGAGGGCGTCGAGGGGCTCACCTACGCCTGGACGCCGGCCCAGCTCGTCGAGGCGCTCGGCGAGGAGGACGGCCGCTGGGCCGCCGACCTCTTCGAGGTGACCGAAAAAGGCACCTTTGAGCACGGCGCGAGCGTGCTGCGGCTGGCCCGGGACGTCGACGACGTCGACCCGGAGATCCGGGCCCGCTGGCGGGACGTCGTCGGCCGGCTGCTCGTCGCCCGGGACACCCGCCCGCAGCCGGCCCGCGACGACAAGGTGGTGGCCGCCTGGAACGGCCTGGCGATCACCGCGATCGCCGAGTTCCTCCGGGTCGCCGCCCTCTACGCCTCGCCCGACGACGAGGACGCCAACCTGATGGAGGGCGTCACCATCGTCGCTGACGGCGCGATGCGCGACGCCGCCGAGCACCTGGCCGCCGTGCACATCGTGGACGGGCGGCTGCGCCGGGCGTCCCGGGACAAGGTGGTCGGCGAGCCTGCCGGCGTGCTGGAGGACTACGGCTGCGTGGCCGAGGCGTTCTGCGCGATGCACCAGCTCACCGGCGAGGGGCGCTGGCTGGAACTGGCCGGCGGGCTGCTCGACGTGGCGCTGGCCCGGTTCGCCGCCCCGGACGGCGGCTTCTACGACACCGCCGACGACGCCGAGCAGCTGGTCGCCCGGCCGGCCGACCCGACCGACAACGCCACCCCGTCGGGGCGCTCGGCGATCGTGGCGGCGCTGGTGGCGTACGCGGCGCTGACCGGGGAGAGTCGCTACCGGGAGGCGGCCGAGGCGGCGCTGGCCACCGTCGCGCCGATCGTCGGGCGGCACGCCCGCTTCACCGGCTACGCGGCGACGGTGGGGGAGGCGCTGCTTTCCGGGCCGTACGAGATCGCGGTGGCCACCGACGACGCGGTGGGGGATCCGCTGGTGGCCGCCGCCGCGCGGCACGCCCCGCCGGGCGCGGTCGTGGTGGCGGGGCGACCCGACCAGCCGGGGGTGCCGCTGCTCGCGGACCGCCGCTGGTCGACGGGCGGCCCACCGCGTACGTCTGCCGGGGTTTCGTCTGCCAGCGGCCGGTGACCTCGGTCGACGACCTGGTCGCCCAGCTCGGCTGACGCCCGGAGTCGAGCTGGCGGGCCGGAGCCCCTCGCGGCGTGATCGCCGGCGGCCCGGATAGGCTGGCGGCGCTATGGATTCCCGTACCGGTCTGCCCGTCGTCGGCATGGTGGGCGGAGGCCAGCTGGCCCGGATGACCCACCAGGCCGCCATCGCCCTCGGCCAGTCACTGCGCGTGCTGGCGCTCGCCCCGGACGACGGCGCCGCCCTGGTCGCCTCCGACGTCCAGTACGGCGACCACACCGACCTCTCCGCGCTGCGCACCTTCGCCAAGGGCTGCGACGTGGTCACCTTCGACCACGAGCACGTGCCCACCGAGCACATCCGCGCGCTCGCCGCCGAGGGCGTGAAGCTCTTCCCGCCCGCCGACGCGCTGCTGCACGCGCAGGACAAGCGGATCATGCGGGAGCGCCTCGGTGCGCTGGGCGCTCCGAATCCGGCCTGGCGGCCGGTCGCCGAGCCTGCCCACCTGGTCGCATTCGGCGAGGAGACCGGCTGGCCGGTGGTGCTGAAGGCCGCCCGCGGCGGCTACGACGGCCGGGGCGTCTGGATGGTCGACGACGCCACGCAGGCCGCCGAGCTGGCCGCGACGCTGCTCGCCGGCGGCACCTCGCTGATCGTCGAGGAGCGGGTGGCGCTGCGTCGGGAGCTGGCCGTGCAGGTGGCCCGCTCGCCGTTCGGGCAGGTGGCCGCGTACCCGGTGGTGGAGACCGTGCAGCGGGACGGGATCTGCGTCGAGGTGCTGGCCCCCGCGCCCGACCTGCCGGAGGAGTTGGCGCTCGCCGCCCAGCAGCTCGCCATCGACCTGGCCACCGCGCTCGGCGTGGTCGGCCTGCTGGCGGTGGAGCTGTTCCAGACCGACGCCGGCCTGGTCGTCAACGAGCTGGCCATGCGGCCGCACAACTCCGGGCACTGGACCATCGAGGGCGCCCGCACCTCGCAGTTCGAGCAGCACCTGCGGGCCGTGCTCGACTACCCGATGGGGGACACCTCGCTGACCGCGCCGGTGGTGGTGATGGCGAACGTGCTCGGCGGCGAGCCGGGCGGCATCTCCATCGACGAGCGGCTGCACCACCTCTTCGCCGCCGAGCCGGGCGCCAAGGTCCACCTGTACGGCAAGCAGGTGCGGCCAGGCCGCAAGATCGGGCACGTCACGGTGCTCGGCACCGACCTGGACGACGTACGGGCGCGGGCGGCGCGGGCCGCCCGTTGGCTGAGGGAGGGGCAGGCGTGAGCACCGTCGGGCTGATCATGGGCAGCGACTCGGACTGGCCGGTCATGAAGGCCGCCGCCGAGGCGCTGGACGAGTTCGGGGTGCCCTACGAGGTGGGCGTCATCTCCGCCCACCGCACCCCGGTCAAAATGATCGAGTACGGTCGCTCCGCCGCCGACCGTGGCGTCAAGGTGATCATCGCCGGGGCGGGCGGCGCCGCCCACCTGCCCGGCATGGTCGCCTCGGTGACCCCGCTGCCGGTGATCGGCGTGCCGGTGCCGCTGAAGCACCTCGACGGGATGGACTCCCTGCTCTCCATCGTGCAAATGCCGGCCGGGGTGCCGGTGGCCACCGTGTCGATCGGCAACGCCCGCAACGCGGGCCTGCTCGCCGTCCGCATCCTGGCCGCCTCGGACCCGGCGCTGCTGAAGCGGATGACCGCCTTCCAGGCGAGCCTGGAGGAGATGGTGGCCGAGAAGGACGCCGCCCTCCGCGCCGCCCTCGCCTGACCGCTACACCCGACGACGGCGCTCACCGTCGGTGATCCCGGGCGACATCACGCAGCGTGTCGGCTGTGCCGCCTCCCGGATCCCAGGTTCGCTCCCTTTGCTCTGCTGCTACCCAGGCGACACCGCCTTGAACAGCCGAAACGCGATACGCCGTGAGACCGGCCGTCAGCGGGTCGTCACTCGGCGTGAGTGGTGCGTGGAGGGCAGCAGAGCAAAGGCGCTGCGGGTAGGGCTTGGGCCGGAGCTCGCCGTCACCGCTGGTAGCCGCGACTCCTGATCACGTCGGGGATCAACCAAGCCGCCCGGCGGCGACGGGCGACCGGCGACCGGTGACCGGCACCGGCACCGACATGGTTCCGGCCGCGACGAGGCCCCCCGCACCAGGCTCGGCAACCAGTTCGTGATCCGCGACCACCCGGCACGCTCTGCGCAACACGGCACTCACGCCACAGGGACCCTCCGATTCATCTCATGCCGCGCAGCGCGGTCTGCAACCGTTCCTGAGCGCGGCGGCGGCGCTCGTTGCTCGCGCCCAGCACCAGCAGCACCACGCCGACCGGGATCAGCACCAGCCACGGGCCGAGGCTGAACAGCGCGTGCACCGCGGCGATCGCGGTGACCGTGGCGCCGACGATCACCGGTGCCTGCTGCCGGCTCGTGGTGCCGAAGATCAGCACCGCCACCGCGCCGAGCAGCAGCAGCACCTGCCGCAGCATGCTGGACTCGGTCGCCAGCACGATCGCCAGGGTCGGCACGAACGCGGTGACCAGCGCCGGCCCGTAGGCCACCCAGCTCGACAGGTCCGGCCGGTGCCGCAGCTCCAGCACCCCCACCAGCAGGGCGAGCGCCGCGAACGGCAGCGTGTACGCCTCCGGCAGCGCCACGTCGGCGACCCGCATCAGGATCCACCAGGCGGTGATCTCGCACGCCACCACCGCCCAGAACAGGATCTGCCGTTCCAGCGGGCGGCGCCCCGGCCGGCTCGCGGCCACGCCGAGCACGGCGCCCCAGGCGGCCAGCAGGGCGGCCGATGTGCCGGGGGGAGTCGGTAGGCCAGCGCCAGGGCGATCAGCGCGGCCGCGTACCCGGTCCACTCCACGGTGGCCGCCTCGGGCTGCGCCTCGGGGCGGCGCAGCCTCGGCAGGGTCGCCGCGAACACCTGCAACGCCGCGCCGACCGCCAGCACCCCGAACGCCGACCAGACGGCGGCGAGCCCGGCGACCAGCCCGGCGGTGAGCACGAAGAGTTGCGCCATCAGCGAGGCGAAGAGCCAGCCGAGGATGCGTGCCCGCTGGGTGGTGCCGTAGAGCGCCGCGACGGCGCCGACGCCCACCGCCCCGCCCAGCGTGAACAGGGTCAGGCCCTGGGTGCCGAGGCTGCCGGCCAGCCCGGCGCCGCCGCCGGCCAGCCCGATCACGAAGACCAGCACCCGGGTCACCCGCAGCGACCGGGCCGGCTCGGCCAGCGGCGGCGGCGGGGTCAGCGCGAGCCCGAGCATCGAGATGGTGAAGACCGCGAGTGCCGCCAGGGCGCTCTCCGGCCAGGCGTGGCCGAGCGCCACCGGGGTGATCAGCAGGGTCACCGCCAGCCCCGGCAGGACCACCGGTACGGCCCGCGCGCGCCGCCCGCCGCTGAGCCCGGTGGCGGCCAGCGCCGCGGTCGCGGTCAGCAGCAGCGCGGTCAGCACGTGGGTCGGGTCGACCGCCTCCGGGGGCGGGGTGAGCAGCTCCGGCGGTGGCCCCTGCCAGATTCGGGAGAGCATCCGGTGCGGCTCCACC
>NZ_JAEVHN010000206.1:0-9751 GCF_016803375.1 Micromonospora sp. 4G55 | reverse complement strand
AGATCTTGCGGGCCCCGTAGACGCCGTAGTTGAGCGGCTGAGTATCGGCTACTCAAGCGCGAGTGACATCTCGCCTGCTTTCCTACTGGTCGCATGTGGATCCATGAGCTTTGTTGGCTTGCATCCGAAGTCGACATGCTGCCGTGCAGGAGGCTGCCGAGCCGCTTCCATCCTGCTGAACGCCAGCAGGGATCCGGCATGGCACCAGTCCCTGGGAGGTGATTGCGCCAGAGGGCGCGCTCACCCGATCCCACTGCTGTTTGAGGAGCTGTGAATTGCGCCAGGTGAGCATGAGCGGCGGATTCTGTTACACCCCTTCGTTTGCTCAGCACCGCATGTGGTTTATGGACCGGCTGGCGGGCGGGCGGAGCGCCGCGTACGTGACCACGCCGATGTGGCGGGTGGACGGTCCGCTCGACCGCGACCGCCTGCAGCGCGCGCTGGACGCGGTGGTAGCCCGGCACGATGCGCTGCGTACCACCTTCGTCGAACGCGACGGGGTGCCCCGGGCCGTGCTCGCCCCGCACGTCGACACCGCGATCGGCTGGCGCGAGGCCGGCTCGGCCGCCGAGGTCGCCCGCGCGGCCGGGATCGAGGCCGGTCGCCCGTTCGACCTGGCCACCGGGCCGCTGTTCCGGGTGGTCGTCTGGCGGCTCACCGACACCGAGCACGTGCTGCTGGCCGCGATGCACCACATCGTCTCCGACGGCTGGTCGATCGGGGTGCTGGTGCGCGAGCTGGGCGCGCACTACGACGGCGGGGACGTGCCCGAGCTGCCGCTGCGCTACATCGACTTCGCCGAGGCACAGCGCCGGGAACTCGACGGGGACCGCCTGGCGGCCGACGTCGACCACTGGCGGGCGCAGCTCGCCGGCCTGCCGGCGCTGGCCCTGCCCACCGACCGGCCCCGGCCGGAGCAGCCGTCGCACGCCGCGGCGACCAGCGAGTTCACCCTCGGCCCGGAGCTGGTGGCCGGGCTGCACCGGCTCAGCCGCGAGCACGGGACCACCCTCTACATGACCCTGCTCGCCGCGTTCGAGGTGCTCCTGGGCCGGTGGAGCGGGCAGGACGACTTCGGCATCGGCACCCCGGTGGCCGGGCGCGGGCGGCCCGAGGTGGAGAACCTCATCGGTCTCTTCGTCAACACGCTGGTCATACGGGCCCGGCTGGCCGGCGACCCGACCTTTGCCGAGCTGCTCGGCCGGGTCCGCGACGACGCGCTGGACGCCCTGGACCACCAGGACGTGCCGTACGAGCGGGTGGTGCGGGAGCTGCGGCCCGAGCGGCCGGACACCGAGTCGCTGATCGACGCATGGTTCGCCATGCAGAACGTGCCCGGCGACGACGGACGGGCCGGCACCCTGCGCTTCACCGATTTCGAAACCGACCGGCCCAAGGCCCTCTTCGCGCTGTCGCTCTTCGCCCAGCCGCGCGGCGACGAGCTGGCCATGACCGTGGTCTACCGCACCGACCTGTTCGACGCCGCCACCATCGGCCGCCTGGTGCAGCGCTGCCGCGAGCTGCTCGCCGCCGTGGTCGCCGCGCCGGACATCCGGATCGGCGCGCTCGCGCTGCCAGCCGCCGAGACCGCCCTGCTGCGCCGGTTCGGCGCCGCCGAGATGACCGGCCGGGTGGTCGACCCGGTMGTCGCSTTCGAGRMGCGGKCCCGSCGCGACCCGGGCGCRCTCGCCGCCATCGCCGTCGACGGCGTGGTCTCGTACGCCGAGCTGAATGCGCGGGCCAACCGGGTGGCCTGGTGGCTGCGCGACCGCGGCGTCCGGCCGGAGACGCCGGTGGTGGTCCGGCTGCGCGCGGCGTCGATCTGCTCGCCGCTGTGCTCGGCGTGCTCAAGGCCGGCGGGGCGTACGTGCCGGTCGACCCGGCCTGGCCGGCCGTGCGGGTGGACCTGGTCACCGCCGACGTGGGCGCCACGGTGGTGCTGGACGGGCGGCTGCCCGACGGCGGCCGCGAGGACGACCCGGGTGTCCCGGTGGACCCGGCGCAGCTGGCGTACGTGATCTACACCTCTGGGTCGACGGGCCGGCCGAAGGGCGTGGGCGTGCCGCGCGGCGCGATGGCCGCGCACGTGTCCCGGATGCGGCGGCGGTTCGGGCTCGGCCCGGCCGACCGGGTGCTTCAGTTCGCCGCGCTCGCCTTCGACGCCTCCGTCGAGCAGATCTTCCCCGCGCTGACTTGCGGGGCGGCGCTGGTCCTGCCCGAGCACGGCCTGGTCGCCCCGGCCCAACTCGTCGCCGACGTCGAGCGGCACCGGGTCACCGTGATGGAGGTGGTCCCCGGCTACCTCACCGAGCTGGTCGCCGAGGTCACCGCCGCCGGCACCACCGCGCCGACCTGGAGCCCGGCCCAGCTGCGGTTGCTGGTGCTCGGCGGCGACGCGGTGCGCCCCGCCGACCTGGCCTGGTGGCGCCGGCACCACCCCGACGTCGCCGTGGTGAACACCTATGGGCCGACCGAGACCACCGTCAGCACCACAGTCTACGAAGTATCGTCCGACGTGGACGGCGTGGTGCCGATCGGCCGCGCGGTGGGGGACCGGGCGTTGTACGTGCTGGACGGTCACCTCGCCGAGGTGCCGGTGGGCGCGGTCGCTGAGCTGTTCGTCGGCGGGACCCAGCTGGCCCGGGGCTACCTGGGGCGGCCGGGGCTGACCGCGGAGCGGTTCATGCCGGACCCGTACGGGCGGGAGCCCGGCGGCCGGCTCTACCGCACCGGGGATCTGGTGCGCTGGCGGTCCGACGGGCAGTTGGAGTTTCACGGCCGGTCCGACGGCCAGGTCAAGGTGCGCGGGTTCCGGGTGGAGGTCGGCGAGGTCGAGGCCCGGCTGCGCGAGCACCCGGGCGTCCGGGACGCCGTGGTGATTGCCTGGCAGGACCGGTTGGTGGCCTACCTGGCCGGCGACGGGTTGGCCGTCGACGAACTGCGGGACCGGCTGGCCGAGCGGCTGCCGGAGTTCATGGTGCCGGCGGTGTTCGTCGTCCTCGACGAGCTGCCGCGCACCGTCGGCGGCAAGGTCGACCGCGACCGGCTCCCCGACCCGGCCGGCCACCGGCCGGCGCCCGGCGCCGACGCCGAGCCGCCACGTACCCCGACCGAGGAGGCGATCGCGGACATCTGGCGGCAGGTCCTCCAGGTCGACCGGATCGGCATCCACGACAACTTCTTCCACCTGGGCGGCCACTCCCTGCTTGCCACCCGGGTCGCCATCCGGCTGCGCGCGGCCTTCGGCTGCGAGGTGGCCGTCCGCACCCTCTTCGAACGGCCCACCGTGGCTCGGCTCGCCGCCGCCGTCGAGGAGCAGCTGATGGCCGAAATCGCCGCGATGAGCAGCGAGGACGTCGAGCAGGCGCTGAAGGAGCAGCAGGCATGAGCACGATGCACGGCCTGGTCGAGGCGCAGGTCCGGCGTAGCCCGGACGCGGTCGCCATGGAGTTCGAGGGCGCGGAGCTGACCTACCGGGAGCTGGACCGCCGGGCCAACCGGCTCGCCCACGCCCTGCGCCGCCGCGGCGCCGGGCCGGAGACGGTCGTCGCGGCCGGCGCCCAGCGGTCGCTGGACCTGCTGGTGGCGCTGCTCGGCATCCTCAAGAGCGGCGCCGCCTACCTGCCGCTGGACCTGGAGCTGCCCACCGACCGGCTGGCCTACATGGCCGGCCAGGCCGGCGCGGTGGCCCTGGTCCGCGGCCCCGGCATGGCGGTCGACCTCGGCCTGCCCGGGCTGCCCGAGCTGACCCTCGCTGACACCGCCGGCGAGTCCGACGAGCCGTGCGGCGTCGCGGTCGACGAGCGCAACGCCTGCTACGTCATGTACACCTCCGGCTCCACCGGCCGCCCGAAGGGCGTGGTCGCCGAGCACCGGGGCGTGGTCAACCGGCTGCGCTGGGGCCAGCACGAGTACGGCATGACCTCCGACGAGCGGGTGCTCCAGAAGACGCCGTACGCCTTCGACGTGTCGGTCTACGAGCTGTTCTGGCCGCTGATGGTCGGCGCCCGGCTGGTCATCGCGAAGCCCGGGGGTCACCGGGACACCCGCTACCTGGTGGACACCATCCAGCGCCGGGAGATCACCAGCGTCCACTTCATCCCCACCATGCTGGCCCTGTTCGTCGGCGAGTCCGGCGTGGCCGACTGCCGCAGCCTGCGCCGGATCATGGCCAGCGGCGAGGCGCTCCCCACCGACCTGCAGAACCGGGTGCTGCGCACCCTGCCCGACGTCGAGCTGCACAACCTGTACGGCCCGACCGAGGCCAGCATCGAGGTGAGCGCTTGGGCCTGCCAGCCGGAGTGGGCCGGCGCAGGCGTGCCGATCGGCGCGGCGGTGGACAACACGCAGCTGCACATCCTCGACCCCGAGCTGCGGCCGGTCCCCGGCGACGGGCCGGGGGAGCTCTACCTGGCCGGCGTCCAGCTCGCCCGGGGCTACCTCGGGCAGCCCGGCCTCACCGCCGAGCGCTTTCTGCCCGACCCGTACGGCGAGCCGGGCGGGCGGATGTACCGCAGCGGGGACCTGGCCGGCTGGCACCGTCCCGGCGTGGTCGACTACCTCGGCCGGGTCGACGAGCAGCTCAAGCTCGCTGGCAACCGGGTGGAGCTCGGCGAGATCCAGGCCGTACTCAACGACCAGCCCGGCGTCCGCGCCTCGGTGGTGGTGGCCACCGGCGAGGCGGCCGAGAAGCGGCTCGTCGCGTACGTGGTCGGCGACGGGCTGGATCTGGCCGCGCTGCGGGACCGGCTGGCCGGGCGGCTGCCCGGTTACATGGTGCCGTCGACCTTCGTGCCGCTGGCCGAGCTGCCGCTGACCCCGAGCGGGAAGCTGGACAGTAAGGCCCTGCCTGCCCCCGACCGGCCCGACCTGGCGGTGCCGTACCGGGCGCCGGAGAACCAGGTGCAGGAACGGCTGGCCGAGGTGTGGACCTCGGTCTTCGGCGTCGCCCGGGTCGGCGTGGACGACACCTTCTTCGCTCTCGGCGGCCACTCGCTGCTGGCCGTGCGGCTGATCGCCCGGCTCCGTGAGGAACTCGGGGTGGAGGTCTCCGTCCGGGACCTGTTCGAGGGGCTGACCGTGGCCCGGCTCGCAGAGACGGTCGTCGCCGCGCCCGCCGAGGACACCGCCCCGGCGCTGGTGGCTGGTGGGGACGACACGCCCGCCGTGGCCTCGTTCGGGCAGGAGCGGCTGCTCTTCCTCCAGCGGATCCACCCGGACAGCCCCAGCTACGTCATCCCGGTCGCCTGGCGGGTCGACGGCCACCTCGACGAGGCGGCCCTGCGGCGCGCCCTGCACTGGCTCGCCTCCCGGCACGACGCGCTGCGGACCCGGTTCGTCGACGACGCCCCGGTGATCGACCCGGAGCCGGCGGTCGAGCTGACCCGGCTGGACGCCGACGGGTGGACCGACGAGCTGGCCGCCGCGCAGATCCGCCGCCCGTTCGACCCGGCGGCCGGGCCGCTGTGGCGGGCCGCGCTGGTCCGCCTGCCCGACCACGACGTGCTGCTGCTGGTGCTGCACCACGTGGTCGCGGACGGCTGGTCGCTCGGCGTCATCGCCCGCGAGCTGGGCGAGCTGTACGCCGGCGCCACCCCGCCCGCGCCGCCGGTGCGCTACGTCGACTTCGCCCGCTGGCAGCGCGCCGACCTCACCCCGGTCCGGCTCGGCGCCGAGCTGGACTGGTGGCGGCGGACCCTCGCCGACGTGCCGGCGCTGGAGCTGCCCACCGACCGGCCCCGACCGGCGGTGCTCGGCGCGGACGGCGCCACCCACCGCTTCGCGCTGCCCCAGGACGCGCTGCGCCGGCTGGCCGCACTCGCCCAGGAGCAGCAGACCACGTTGCACACCGTGCTGCTGACCGCGTTCCAGGTGCTGCTCGGCCGGTGGAGCGGGCAAACCGACTTCGCCGTGGGCACCCCGGTCGCCGGCCGGTCCCGCGCCGAGGTCGAGAACGTCATCGGCTTCTTCGTCAACACCCTCGCCGTCCGGGCCGACCTGGCCGGCGACCCCACCCTGGCCGAGCTGCTCAGACGGGTCCGCGAGGCCACCCTCGGCGCGTACGAGCACCAGGACGTGCCGTTCGAGCAGGTGGTGGCGGAGCTGCGCCCGGAGCGGGACCTGAGCCGCACCCCTGTCTACCAGACCATGTTCGCGCTGCGGGACGCCGCGGTCACCGCACTGCGGGTGCCCGGCCTGACCGCGGAGGAGCTGCCGCTGGGCTGGCGGACCGCCAAGTTCGACCTCACCCTCTTCGTTGACCAGGCGCCCGACGGCACCCTCACCGGCTTGTTCGAGTACGCCACGGACCTGTTCGCGGAGCCCACCGTGGCGCGCCTGGCCGCCGCGTACGCCCGGCTGCTCACCGCCCTGGCCGGCGACACCGGCGGGCGGCTCGGCGACTGGGACGTGCTCGACCCGGCCGAGTGGGACGCCCTGCTCGCCGCGGGCACCGCGCCGCGGCCGGCGATCCCCGCCCGCCCGCTGCACCACTTCGTCGCCGACCGGGTCGCCGCCGGCCCGGACCGCCCGGCAGTGGTGGACGGGGAGGCCGTCTGGACGTACGCCGAGCTGGACCGGCGGGCGAACCGGCTGGCCCACCACCTGGCCGACCTCGGGGTGGGCCGGGAGACGGTGGTGGCGGTCAGCCTGCCCCGCTCGGCGGACCTGGTCCGCGCACAGCTCGCCGTGCTCAAGGCCGGCGGGGCATACCTGCCGCTGGATGCCGACCAGCCGGCCGAGCGGAGCCAGCACATGATTGCCGACACCGGCGCCACCGTGCTGATCACCGCCGCCGGGCACCACGACGGCGCCGGGCTGGGCTGCCGGGTGGTCGACCTGGTCCGGGACGCCGCCGCACTGGACCGGCACCCCGACACCGACCCGCGGGCCCCGGTCGACCCCGAGCAGCTCGGCTACGTGGTCTACACCTCCGGCTCCACCGGCCGCCCGAAGGGCATCGGCATCACCCACCGGGGCTTAATCCGCACCGTCCACGACGGCGGCTACCTCACCCTCGGTCCGGACGGCCGGGTCGCGTTCGCCGCCAACCCGGTCTTCGACGCGGCCGCCTTCGAGGTGTGGGCCACCCTGGTCGCCGGCGCGACCCTGGTGGTCACCCCGCCCGACGTGGCGCTCTCGCCCGCCGCCCTCGCCGGGCACCTGGACCGGCACCGGGTCAGCACGCTCTTCCTTACCACCGCCCTGTTCCACCAGGTCGCCCGGGAGCGCCCGGGCGTCCTGCGCGGGCTGCGGCACGTGCTCTTCGGCGGCGAGGCCGCCGATCCGGTCGCGGTGGACGGCCTGCTCGCCCACGGCGGCCCCGGGCGGCTGCTGCACATGTACGGCCCGGCCGAGTCGACCACCTTCGGCACCTGGCACCCGGTGACCGCGCCGAGCGGCGGCGCGGGCGCCGTCCCGATCGGCCGCCCCATGCACAACACCACCGCGTATGTGGTGGACCGGGAACTGCGGCCCGTCCCGGTCGGGGTGGTCGGTGAGCTGCTGCTCGGCGGCGCCGGCCTGGCCCGCGGGTACGTGTGCGCGCCCGGGCGCACCGCCGAGCGGTTCCTGCCGGACCCGTTCGGCGCGCCCGGCGGCCGGGTCTACCGCACCGGTGACCTGGTGCGCTGGACCGCCGACGGGGCGCTGGAGTTCGTCGGGCGCGCCGACGGGCAGGTCAAGGTGCGCGGGTTCCGGGTCGAGCCGGGCGAGATCGAGACCGCGGTCCGCCGCCACCCGGCGGTCCGCGACGCGGTGGTGCTCGCCCGCCCCGACCGCAGCGGCGCGCTGAGCCTCGTCGCGTACGTGGCCGCGGACCCGGCTGAGCTGGGCGACCTGCGGGCGTACCTGGCCGGGTCCCTGCCGGCCTACCTGGTGCCGGCCGCCGTGGTGGTCCTCGACGAGCTGCCGCTGACCCACAACGGCAAGGTCGACCGGGCCGCCCTGCCCGAGCCGACTTACTCGGCCGGGGCCGGCCGGCGGGAGCCGGCAACCGAGCTGGAACGGCAGCTTGCCGAGATCTTCACCGAGGTGCTCGGCGTCGCCGACCCCGGCATGGATGACGACTTCTTCGCCCTCGGCGGCACTCGTTGCTGGCCATCAAGGTGGTCGGCGCGGTCGCCGCCCGGACCGGCCGGGAGATCACCTTCCGGGACCTGTTCACCACCCGCACCATCGCCGGGCTGGCCCGGCTGCTCGCCGACGCCGGCGAGGTCGCCGCCCCGATCACCCGGGGCACGGCGACCACGGGGCTGCCCGTTTCCTTCGGACAAGAGCGGCTGGTCTTCCTCGACCGGCTGGAGGGCGCCGGTTCGGCGTACACCATCCCGCTGGCGTGGCGGCTCACCGGGCCGTTGGACGCCGACCGGCTGGCCGCCGCGCTGGACGCGCTGGTCGACCGGCACGAGGCGCTACGCACCCGGTTCACCCTCGTCGACGGGGTGGTCCAGCAGGACGTCGCGCCCGGCTGGGCCGGCCTGGACCGCCGGGACGCGGCGACGCCGGCCGAGGCGGCGGCCGCGCTGGCGCAGGAGGCCTGCCGCCCGTTCGACCTGACTACCGGGCCGCTGTTCCGGGCCGTGCTGTGGCGGGCCGGCGACGCGCACCTGCTGCTGCTCGCCCTGCACCACACCGTCGCCGACGGCTGGTCGGCCGCGGTGCTGGTCCGCGAGCTGGAGGCCGGCTACGACGGGGTCGACATCGCCCGCCCGCCGGTCCGGTGCGCCGACTTCGCCGCCTGGCAGCGGACCCGGCTCGCCGGCGACCGGCTGGCCGGAGAGCTGGACCACTGGCGGCGGCGGCTGGCCGACCTGCCCACCCTGGAGCTGCCCACCGACCGGCCCCGCCCGGCGGTGCGTAGCGGCGCCGGGGCGAGCGTCGGGTTCACCGTCGAGCCGGAACTCGTCGCAGCGCTGGAACGGCTCAGCCGGGCGCACGGCGCGACGCTGTTCATGACGCTGCTCGCCGCCTACCAGGTGCTGCTGGGCCGGTGGAGCGGGCAGGCGGACTTCGCCGTCGGCACCCCGGTCGCCGGCCGAGGCCGCCCCGAGGTCCGCGACGTGGTCGGGTTCTTCCTCAACACCCTGGTGCTGCGGGCCGACCTGACCGGCACGCCCACCTTCGCCGAGCTGCTCGACCGGGTCCGCGACGACGCGCTCGGCGCGTACAAGCACCAGGAGCTGCCCTTCGGCCGGCTGGTCGAGGAGCTGCGCCCGGAGCGCGACCTCAGCCGCTCACCGCTGTTCCAGGCGCTGTTCAGCTACAACGACTGGACGCTGGACACCCTGCGGCTCGGGCCGGTGGCCGGCGCCGCGCTGCCGGTGGACCGGGGCGCGGCCAAGCTCGACCTGACCCTGGAGCTGGTGCACGGCCCCGACGGGCTGGCCGGCGCGCTGGACTACACCACCGACATCTTCGACGCCGCCAGCATCGCCCGGATGGCGGAGGCGTACACCCGGCTGCTGCGGGCGGTCGCCGCCGACCCGGCGGCCCGGATCGCCGACCTGCCCCCCGCGGAGGCCGCCCCGGCCCCGGCGGTCGCCGCGCCGGCCGGGCCGTTCCGCTCGCTGCTCGACCGGATCGCCGACCGGGTCCGGGCCACCCGGGACGCCACCGCCCTGATCGGTCCCGGCGGCGAGCTGACGTACGCGCAGCTGGACCACCGCGCCAACCGGCTCGCCCACCACCTGCTCGCCCAGGGCGTCGGGCCGGAGGACCGGGTCGGCTGCGGCTGCCCCGCGCGTCGACACCG
>NZ_JAEVHN010000205.1:0-9781 GCF_016803375.1 Micromonospora sp. 4G55 | reverse complement strand
CGCTCGCAGGCCGCCGAGGCCCGGCCGCCCGCTCCCCGGAGGAGGTCACGCCGGCAGATGTCCGCGCTCCAGTCCGGCACCGCCCGGGGTCGGCGCGACGGCGCGATCCGCTCCGTGCCGCCGGGGCGACCCGACGGCGCCGTACCCGCCCCGACCGGTGGGCGTACCGAGGGGCGGGGCGGGGATCCCGCGCCGTCCCCGCCGCCGGGTGCGACGGCGACGAACCCCGATTCCCCGACCGCGACTGAGAGGGACGCCTAGTGGTGGACACGACGAGGCAGAACGTCGACCTCGACTGGTTGCTCGACGAGCTGGTCGACCGGGTACCGGCCGCCCGCGAGGCCGTGGTGCTCTCCGCCGACGGGCTGATGCTCGGCGCCTCCGCCGAGCTGGACCGCGCCGACGCCGAGCACCTCTGCGCCCTGGCCTCCGGCTTCTCCAGCCTGGCCAAGGGCGCCAGCCGGCACCTCGCCGGCGGCGGGGTACGGCAGACCGTGGTGGAGATGGAGTCCGCGTACCTGTTCGTGACGGCCGCGGGGCGGGGCGCCTGCCTGGCGGTGGTCTGCGCGGCCGACGCGGACATCGGCCTGGTGGCGTACGAGATGGCGATGCTGGTCATCCGGGTCGGCGAGAACTTGACCGCCCCCGCCCGCGCGACGGTGGGGGCCGTCGATGCGGGCTGAGCCGCCGGGCGCCCAGCACGAGTGGCTGGACGCGGCGGCCGGCCCGGTGGTTCGTCCGTACACCCTCACCGGCGGCCGGGTGCGCCCGGTCGTCGACGGTTTCGACCTGGTCGCGTTCGTGCTGGCCGGCGCGGGCGCGGACCCGTCCGGCCAGCCGGGCCTCCAGCCGGAGCACCGGCGCCTGGTCGAGCTGGCCCGGCGTCCGGTCGCGGTGGCCGACCTCGCCGCCGACCTGGACCTCGCGGTGGGCGTGGTCCGGGTCCTCCTCGGTGACCTGCTCGCCCGGGGCCTGGTCTCGGTGCACGAGCCCCCGGCCGCCGCTCTTCCCGACAACGACATCCTCAAGGCGGTGGTCAGTGGACTACGTGCGCTCTGACCGGGACACCTCCGGGCCCCGGTTGCCGCTGGCTCTCAAGATCCTGATCGCCGGGGGGTTCGGCGCGGGCAAGACGACGTTGGTCAGCGCGTTGAGCGAGGTCCGCCCGTTGCAGACCGAGGAGGTGCTGACCGGGGCCGGCATCGGCACCGACGACCTCTCCGGGGTGGAGGCGAAGTCGACCACCACCGTGGCGATGGACTTCGGCCGGATCACGATCAACGAGGACCTGCAGGTCTACCTCTTCGGCACGCCCGGCCAGGACCGCTTCTGGTTCCTCTGGGACGAGTTGGCCTTCGGCGCGCTCGGCGCGGTGGTGCTGGCCGACACCCGGCGACTGGCCGACTGCTTCCCGTCGATCGACTACTTCGAGCAGCGGGGCATCCCGTTCGTGGTCGGGGTGAACTGCTTCGACGGGTCCCGCCGGTTCGGCATCGAGGCGGTACGCCAGGCGCTGGACATCGACCCGGACGTGCCGATGGTGCTCTGCGACGCCCGGGACCGGCAGTCCGCCAAGCTGGTGCTGATCTCGCTGGTCGAGCACGTCGCCCGGCAGCGGGGCGAACCGGTCCCGGTCTCCTGACCGGCGGGCGGCGGGGCGGGCGGTGACACCCGGCGCCCCGCCGCCGGCGTTCGAAGGAAATTCCGGAAAACAGGGCTAACGCCCGGGTCGACCGGGAAGCCTCTGGTTGGATCGACGGCAGGATCGGCGGAGGGTGCACCGGTGACGAACACGATCGTCCACATCGGCGGCTACACGGCGGCGAGCGGCGGGCGGGGAGCCGGCATCGTCGCCGCCCGCCGGGATCCCGACTCGGGGGAACTCACCCCGCTCGGCACCGTCGCGGTGACCGCTTCGCCCTCCTTCCTCGTCCGCCATCCCGCCCTGCCCGTCCTCTACGCCGTGAACGAGCTGCCGGAGGGGCAGGTCAGCGCCTTCCGGGTGGGTGGCGACGGCGACCTGACCCCGCTGGGCGTCCGGCCGACCGGCGGGGCCGACCCCTGCCACCTGGCGGTCGCGCCCGACGGGCGGCACCTCTTCGTGGCCAACTACGGCGGCGGAAGCGTGGCGGTCTTCCCGCTGGCCGCCGACGGCGCGCCCGCCGAGCGCAGCGACCTGGTCGTGCACCAGGGGCACGGCCTCGACCCGGAGCGCCAGGAGCAGGCGCACTGCCACATGGTCTCCCCGGACCCGGGGGCCGGGCCGCTGCTCGCCGTCGACCTCGGCACCGACTCGATCTACCGGTACGACCTGGACGCCGACCCGGGCCGGCTGGTGCCCCGCCAGCCCCGGATCCGTACCGCGGCCGGCACCGGGCCCCGTCACCTTGCCCGTCACCCCGACGGGCGGCGCTGCTGGGTGGCCGGCGAGCTGGACGCGACGGTCACCGCGTACGAGTCGACCCCGGACGGGGCGTGGCACCAGCGGGGACGGGTGGACGCCAGCGAGCGGACCGGGCACGTCCAGCCCTCCGAGATCGCGGTGGGGCCGGACGGGCGTTTCCTCTACGTCGGCAACCGGGGCGTGGGCACGATCTCGGTCTTCGCGCTGGACGGGGAGCTGCCCCGGCTGGTCGCCGAGGTCGACACCGGGGGCGAGTGGCCCCGGCACTTCGTGCTGACCGGGCCGCACCTCTACGTGGCGGACGAGCGGGCCGACATGGTCCGGGTGTTCCGGGTCGATTCCGACTCGGGCGCTCCCGAGCCGCTCGGCGAGCCGGTGCCGGTGCCGAGCCCGACCTGTGTCCTGCCCTGAGCGGCCCTGTCCGGTGTGGATCGTGGCAACGGCGCGAGACTGACTGATTACTCACTGTGCCGAAACAGCGATCAACTGTATCTCCTGCGTAACTTTCAGCCGAACGGTTATGGCACTATCCGAACGAGATACGCAAGATGGTCAGCGTGTCTGGCCGCCATCGCATGCGTTCAAGTATCCGTGGAGCAGGAGCCGCTGCGGCGGCGACTGCGCTCGTCGTCGTGGTCGGGGGTACCTGGTTCGGTTACCAGCAGCTGGCCGGACCCTCCTGCTCCGGCGAGATCCAACTGTCGGTGGCCGCCGCTCCCGAACTCGCCCCGGCGGTGCAGAAGGCCTCGGCGCAGTGGGTCGAGGACGGCGCGGCCGTGAGCGGCACCTGCATCGCGGTGAACGTGAGTGCCTCCGAGCCGGTGGACGTGGCGGCCGCGGTCGCCAGCAAGCACGGCGCCACCCTCGCGGGGGTCGGCCAGGCCAGCGGCACGGTGACCACGCCCGACGTCTGGATCCCGGACTCCTCCACCTGGCTGCTGCGGCTGAAGAACAACGGCGCCACCGCCTTCGCGCCGGGCAACGGCAACTCCGTCGCCCGCAGCCCGGTGGTGGTGGCGATGCCGGAGCCGGTGGCCTCCCGCTTCGGCTGGCCGGACAAGAAGCTCGGCTGGACCGACCTGCTCAAAGCGGTCAGCACCGGCAAGGGCCTGCGCGCCGGGATCGTCGAGCCGACCCAGGACGCCGCCGGCCTCTCCGGCCTGCTCTCCCTCACCGCCGCGGCGAGCGCCTCCGGCGGCGACACCGCGAAGGCGACCACCGGGGCGCTGCGGGCGCTGGCCACCGGCCGTTCCGCGCTGCGGCAGGACCTGCTCGCCCGCTTCCCGCGCTCCAACGACCCGACGTCCATCGCCAGCGGGCTCGGCGCCGCCGCGCTCTCCGAAGAAGACGTCATGGCCTACAACAGCACCAAGCCGCCGATCCCGTTGGCCGCGCTCTACCTGGAGCCGGCGCCGATGCCGCTGGACTATCCGTTCGCGGTGCTGCCGGGCATCGAGCCGGCCAAGCAGTCGGCCGCCCGGGTGCTCTTCGAGCTGCTCACCACGCAGGGTTTCAAGAACCGGCTGGCCGCCCAGTCGCTGCGGGCGCCGGACGGCAACTGGGGTGACGGTTTCAAGGCGCCGCAGGGGGCGCCCAGCCCGGCCGGTGGTCCGGCGTCCGCCCCGCCGGCGGGTGTCGGCGCGGTGGGTGGCCTGGACCCCTTCGCGATAGACCGTGCGGTCTCCGGCTGGTCCATCGCCACCCAGTCCGGTCGGATGCTCGCCGTCGTCGACGTCTCCGGCTCGATGAAGGCGAAGGTGCCCTCCGCGGGCAACGCCACCCGGGAACAGGTCACCGTGTCGGCGGCGAGCCGGGGCCTGAACCTGTTCGACGACTCCTGGTCGATCGGGCTCTGGACCTTCTCCACCGAGCTGGTGGGCTCGCGGGACTGGCGCGAGGTCGTGCCGATCAACCCGCTCTCCACCAACCGCAGCCGGCTGGAGCAGGGCCTCGCCGGGATCCGCCCGTCCAGCGGCAACACCGGTCTGTACGACACCGTGCTGGAGGCGTACAAGACGGTGCAGCAGGACTGGGAGCCGGGCCGGGTGAACTCGATCGTGCTCTTCACCGACGGCAAGAACGACGACAAGAACGGCATCTCGCAGGCCTCGCTGATCAGCCAGCTCAAGCAGCTCAACGATCCGGAGCGCCCGGTGCAGGTGGTCATCATCGGCATCGGCAACGAGGTCTCCAAGACCGAGCTCCAGTCGATCACCAACGTCACCGGCGGCGGCACCTTCGTCACCGAGGACCCGAGCAAGATCGGTGACATCTTCCTGAAGGCGATCGCGCTGCGCCCGAACGCGCCGCGCTGAGTCTTCGGACAGTGCGGGGAACCGCCGCACCGGAGCTTTCCGGTGCGGCGGTTCGCATTTCCGGTGTCCGGGCCGGAAGGCAAAGTGACGGCAATACGTCCGAATCAATCGGCGAGCATCATTGTCAGGCAGGATGTCCGGTACGCTCCGGCGTCGAGGTCCCGCCCGGGGCTGTCGTCGGCCGGAGCCGGTGCGCGCGATGTGGGGAGGCTGGGTGACCTCTGCGACGCTGTCCACGCCGGCACGGATCCCGCCTGCCCCGGCCGGCCCGCCCACCGGCCCGGTCGCCCGGGCCGACCAGCGGGCGTACGTGCGGATCCTGGTGGTGCTCGACACCGCCGTGCTCTCCCTCGCCGTCCTGGTCGGGTACGCCGCCCGCTTCGGTGACCGGGTGCCGGTCGGCTCCGAGATCCCGTACGTGCTGGTGGCCCCCGGCCTGGTGCTCACCTGGCTGCTCTCGCTGCGGATGCTGCGCTGCTACGACGACCGGGTGCTCGGCTACGGCGCCGACGAGTACCGGCGGGTGAGCGCGGCCAGCCTCCGGCTCGCCGGTGGCATCGCCATCGTCGGCTACATCGCCGACGCCGACGTGTCCCGGGGGTTCCTGGGCATCTCGTTCGCCGTCGGCACCGTGGGGCTGGAGGTGAACCGGTTCGCCGCGCGCAAGCGGCTGCACCGGGCCCGGTACTCCGGTGCCGGCTGGTCCCGCCGGGTGCTGGTGGTCGGCGACACCGCCCACGTGCTGGAACTCGTGCACACCCTGCGCCGCGAGCCGTACGCCGGCTATCAGGTGGTCGGCGCCTGCATCCCGGACGCGCTGCTCGCGCCGGTGCCGCAACGGCTCAGCGACGTGCCGGTGGTCGGCTCGCTGCGCGGCGTCCCCGAGGCGGCCGCCGCGATCGGCGCGGACACGGTCGCCGTCACCGCCTCCGGCGAGCTGACCGCGGCCCGGCTGCGCCGGCTGGGCTGGCAGCTGGAGGAGACCGGCATCGACCTGGTCGTCGCGCCGGCGCTCACCGACGTGGCCGGCCCCCGCATCCACACCCGACCGGTCGCCGGGCTGCCGCTGATCCACGTCGAGGCGCCCGAGTTCCGGGGCGCCCGCAAGCTGGTCAAGGAGTTCGTCGACCGGGCCGCCGCCGCGCTGGCGGTGCTGCTCCTGCTGCCCCTGGGGGCGGCGGTCGCGCTGGCCATCCGGCTCGAGGGCCGGGGCCCGGTGCTGTTCCGGCAGACCCGGGTCGGGCGGGGCGGCCGGGAGTTCGGCGTGCTGAAGTTCCGCACCATGGTGGTCAACGCCGACGCCCTCCTCGACGAGCTGGCGGTGCGCAACGAGACCGACGGGCTGATGTTCAAGATGCGCGACGACCCGCGGGTGACCCGGGTCGGGCGGCTGCTGCGCAAGTGGTCCCTGGACGAACTGCCGCAGCTGGTCAACGTGCTGCTGGGGCAGATGAGCCTGGTCGGCCCCCGGCCGCCGCTGCCCTCCGAGGTGGCCCGCTACGACGGCGACGTGGCCCGGCGACTGCTGGTCAAGCCCGGGATGACCGGGCTCTGGCAGGTCAGCGGCCGCTCCGACCTGAGCTGGGAGGACGGCATCCGGCTCGACCTGTACTACGTCGAGAACTGGTCGCTCGCCGCCGACCTGACCATCCTCTGGAAGACCTTCGGCGCGGTGCTGCGGGGGCGCGGGGCGTACTGACTGCTCAGGGCTGCGGGCCGGTCCAGTCCAGGCAGACCACCACCGCGTCGTCGATCAGGTCGCCGGCGACGAACGCCCGCAGGTCGCCCAGGAGCGACCGGACGGCGTCCAGCGGCTCCATCGGTCCGGTACGGCGCAGGAACCGGTCCAGCGCGGTCTCCCCGTACCGGACGTTCTGGCCGGTCGCGTCGATCACGCCGTCGCTGAGCACGAAGAGCCGGTCGCCGCGGCGCAGCTCGAAACACTGCTCCTGGTAGTCGGTGCCCTCGAACATGCCGAGCGGGAACTGCTTTTCGAGCACCTGTTCGCTGATCTCCCCGTCGCGCAGCCGCACCAGGCGGGGCGACCCGGCGTCCACCACCGTCAGCTTCCCGGAGGCGAGGTCCAGCTCCATCAGCAGCGCGGACAGGTGCTGCTCCCCCCGGTGCAGGGCGTAGATCGCCTGGTCCGCCAGGGCGGCCTGGTCGGCCAGCCCGAGTCCGGCCCGGCGGGCGTTGCGCAGCGCGTAGGTGGCCAGCGAGGTGAGCAGCGCGGCGGCCACCCCCTCACCCGATCCGTTGATCGTGGCGAGCCAGACCCGGTCCCCGTCGTCGGACCAGTCGAAGCTGTCGCCGCGCACCGCGTACGCCGGCTCCAGCTGACCGGCCAGGCTGAACGACGGGCGGATCCGGCTGCGGCCGGGCAGCAGCTCCCACTGCATCTCGGCGGCGAGGGTGAGCCGGCGGGCCCGGCGGGCCGCCCGGTAGACGTCGGTGCCGGCGGAGACGGCGGTGAGTTCGTGCCCGAGGGCGGTGGCGATGGCGGCGAGTTCCTCGACCTGGGCGGGGTCGTCGGCGACCGGGGCCACGCGCAGCACCCCGCGCCGTTCGCCGCGCATGCCGACCGGGAACCAGCCGACGCCGCCGGCCACGATCGGCTCCTGGTGGTCGAAGCAGCGCCAGGCCGGGTGGCCCGGCTCGGTGATCGGATCCTCGTCACCGAGCGGCAGCAGCACCGAGAGGCGGTAGTCGACCTGGAAGAGTTCGCTCTCCGTGATCCTGAACGTCCGTTCCAGCTCGGCGGTGAGCCGGTCGAGCAGGAGGTCGGCCGGTGCCTCGACCAGCACCCGCCGGGCGCGATCGTCCGGTCCGCTCATCATCACTCCTCCTGACAGGGGCCGACCACCCGGTACTCCGGGTAGTCTCGGGCCCACCATGGCCGACGAACATGGTCCCGCGGGACCGGAACTGAGTATGGCCGCCGAGCTGGACGGCGCGGCGGGTGCCCTGCTGTCCGTGTGGGAGGCGGCGCGGGAGGGCACCACCAGCCGTCTCTCCGCCGCTCAGCTGCGCGCGGTCATGGTCGTGGAGCGGCACGACGGGATCAACCTCCGCCGGCTCGCCACCCTGCTCGACATGCTGCTCTCCTCGGCCAGCCGGCTCTGCGACCGGCTGGTGGCGGCCGGCATGCTGGAGCGGGAGCCGGGCCGCCTCGACCGGCGGGAGATCTCCCTGCACCTGACCCCGGAGGCCCGGGGACTCCTCGCCGAGCTGCGCCGGGACCGGCGGCGGCGGCTGGCCGACGTGCTGGCCGGGATGAGCGACGAGGGCCGCCAGGCCCTGCTGCGGGGAGTTCGGGAGTTCGACCGGGCCGCCCGCGACCTGGAGGAGTCGGCGCCGCCGGTGGTGCCGTGGCAGGGCAGCGGCGTTCCGCCCCACGACGGCGCGATCGACGACCCCTCGGCGGCCCGCTCCGCCTGATCCTGATCCGCCAGGGCGCCGTCACCGCCGGCCGTGGGTCAGCTCGGGGCCGGCCGGGGCGCGGCGCAGACGGCGAGCATGGCGATGTCGTGGTGGCTCTGCCCGTCCAGCCAGGCGTCCACCGCTTGGAGCAGGCGGTCGACCACCGCGCTCGGCGGCTGTCCCGCCGCCGAGGCGAGCACCTCGCGCAGCCGTCGCTCGCCGAACGTCTCCATCGCCGTCGGGCCGCCGCGCGCCTCGGTCACCCCGTCGGTGTACGCCAGCAGCAGCTCGCCCGGGGCCAGTCGCACCTCCGCCTCGGCGAAGGTCGCGGTGGTGAAGGCGCCGATCGGCATGCCACCGACCGGCACCGGGGTGGTGGTGCCGTCGGCGCGTACCAGCAGCGGGGCGGGGTGCCCGCCGCCGGCGACGCGTACCCGGGCCCCGCCGTCGGCCTCCGGCTCGGCGGTGCCGAGCAGCAGGGTGGTGAACCGGGCGCGCCGGGCGGCGTCCGGTGCGTCGAACAGGGCCCGGTTGAGCAGCCGCATCAGCTCCACCGGACGCTGCTCGACCAGGCGGAGCGTCTGCAACGACTGGCGCACCCGGCCGGTGAGCACGGCGGCCCCGACGCCCCTGCCGCGGACGTCGCCGAGGGCGAACATCCCGCCCCGCTCGGTGCGGAACACGTCGTAGAAGTCGCCGCCGATGCGCAGGCTGTCCCGGCGGCCCGGTAGCCGCCAGCCAGGGCGAGGCCGGGCAGTGAAGGCAGCTCCGGCGGCAGGAGGCTGTGCTGGAGCACCCGGGCCAGGTGCGCCTGCTCGCCGTAGAGCTGGGCGGCGGCGTGCGAGGCGCCGGCCCGGGCGGCGAACTCCCGGACCAGCTCGACGTCGCGCTGGTCGAAGCCCGGGCGCTCGGCCCGGCGGACGAGGATCAGGGCGCCGCCCGGCGCGCCGGCGCCGGGCATCGGGCTGATCAGCACGGTGCCGGGGCGGCCGAACGAGTCGGGCAGCGCCTCGGCCAGCTCGGCGTCGAGCCAGGTGGTGGCTCGGTGGCGGCACCGTCGAGCGCCTCGGCCAGGTCGGGGACGGAGCCGGTCAGCTCAGCGGAGCCGACGCCGGTGACCGGCGCCTGGTCGCCCTCGGCGTACCGGATCCAGTGCGGCCGGTCGGTGGCGGGTGGCGGGTGGTGGACGACCAGCGCGGCATCGGCCAAATACGGCACCGACAGCGTGGCCGTGGCCCGCAGTGCCTGGTCGTCACCGCTGGTCGCCGCTCGCCTCGGCCTGTCGACCTGTGCGCATGCTGGTAGCGGACTCCTCGGGCGGAAACGTTGCCTCAGGGCAAGGGTAGCGAGGCGGACCGACGGACGCCCATCGAGCACAGTCGGCTCAGGGCCGGCCGGTCAGCCAACCGGACGGCCGGGTGATGATCCGGCGGACCACCGACCCGGCCCCACCGACCGCGGCCGACGCCGGGCCGAGCGCCGCCGCCCGGACCGTGACCGGCGACCAGGCGGCGGTGAGCACCCGGTCGCTCAGCTCGGCGAGCATCGGGGGGCGCAGCCAGGGCGCCAGGGTGGCGTATCCACCCCCGAGGACCACGGTGTCCAGGTCCAGCAGGTTGACCACGCCGGCCACCGCCACCCC
>NZ_JAEVHN010000204.1:0-9843 GCF_016803375.1 Micromonospora sp. 4G55 | reverse complement strand
GCCTGCACGCCGAAGACGGGCCCGCCGACGTACCCGGCTGGCAGCTCGCCGGTGATCCGCAGACCGTCGCCCGCGCGGACGGCCCGCTCGACCGCGACCTCCAGCGGCGCGACCCGTCGTCGCGGACACCCAGCGCCAGCACGATCGCGGTGACCGGCTCCGCGCCGATCCGGGCCACGTCGTCCGCGCGGCCGCGACCGCGTCCGGCACCGGTTGGGTACGCCAGCGCCAGCCCTGCCCGGCCGCCCGCTCGTGCAGCCCGGCGGTCGACAGCACCGCCACCCCGGCATCGGGCAGGTGCGCCCACCGGTCGGTGAAGTGCGACAGGACCAGCGCGTCGGGGGCCACCCCGGCGGGCTCGGTGACACTCGGCCGCAGCCCGACCTCGCCGGCCTCGACCCGGGTCAGCACGTCGGCGGTGAGCAGGTACTCCCCCGTCGGATGCGCGAAGAAGAACGCGGTGCCGGCGGGCCCGTCGTCGGCCGGCCCGGCCGGGCGGACCGGCAGGATCGCCCGCCCCAGGAGCTGGCACAGCTCGTAGGCGACCTCGTTCTCGGCATCCGGTTCCAGCAGCACGAAACCGAGGGTACGGGGCGCGCCCGGCCGGAACCCGGATGACCGGACGCGCGGCGGCGTGCGACGCTGATCACCGCGCCGCAGCGGGCACCCGTTCCCCCGCGGCCCGGGGGTGCGGCGGTACCCTCGTGGCGCGACACGCACGCCGCGCGCCCGTAGCTCAGCGGATAGAGCAGGGGACTTCTAATCCCAAGGCCGCAGGTTCGAATCCTGCCGGGCGCACCCATGTCACCGCAGGTCAGCGGCTGCCCGCTCCCCGGTCGAGACGATCACCGGTGAAGAGGCCCGGAGACCCATCGTCCACGCGCCCAGGACCTCCAGAACTGGGCGCGCTGGACGGCATCTGTCTGTGGCGGCGCACGGACCCGCCGACGAGCGGAAGTTGTCAGCTGCTGTGAACTACATCGACGCAAGCCCCTCCGCGCCAGGCAGGACACGGCGCTAGCATCGCCCTCGTGATCGAGGACTTCGCCAGCCGGCTCCTGCGCGACGTGGCCCGCCTCGACCCTTGCGCGGCAGTGGTCGAGGTCGGCGAGCAGGAGGTCGACGGTCTCACCGACTACAGTCCGGACGGCCACCAGGCCCGCGCCGATCTCGCCGCCTGCGCCCTGCGCGAGCTCGAGACCCTGCCCGCGACGAGCCCGCTGCACGCTCACCTCGCCGAACGGCTGCGCGCCCGCATCGCCTTCCACGATGCCGGGGAGGACCTGCGCGAACTGCATGCGGCGGCCACCGGCCCGCTCCAGCTCATCCGCCAGTCCGTCGAGGCTGGGGTGCCCGGCCGCGACGCCGAGGGCGCAGCCTACGAGGATGGCTGGGCCCGTGTCGGCGTGCGCCAGGCCGCGATCCCCGCGGCCCTGGACGGGTATGCCCGCAGCCTCCTGCTCGCCGCCGAGCGCGGTCACCTGCCGACGCGGCGCCAAGTGGAGCTCGTGACGCAGCGCTGCCGCAATTGGGTCGACGATGACATTGCCCTGGTGGAGCGGTACGGCGATGGGCGGCAGCGGGCGTCGTTGCAGGCGGCGGCGCAGGGCGCGCGGGAGGCGTACCAGAGACTGGCCGCGATGCTGACCGCGGACCTGGCACCGCAGGCGCGCAGCGAGGAGGCTTTCGGGCCGCAGCGGTACGCGCTCTGGGTGCGGACCTTCCTCGCTATCGAGCCGGATCTGCGCGAGCTCTACGACTGGGGCTGGGACGAGTTCACCGCGATCGAGGCGGAACTGGTCGCGGAGGCGAAGGCCCTGGGCGGGAGCGTGCCCGCGGTGCTCGACCGGCTCGACAGCCCCGACGCGCCAGGCACCCTGCATAGCCGGGCCGCGTTCGGTGCGTGGCTGCAGGAGCTGCTGGAGGCCACCACCGAGCAGCTGCACGGCGTGCACTTCGACATCCCCGCGCCGCTGCGGCGCATCGAGTCTCGGGTGACCGTGTCGGCCGGCACCGCCTACACCGGGCCGTCGCAGGACCTGACGCGGCCAGGCCGTGTCTGGTGGTTCCTCCCCGAGGACCAGGCAAGCTTCCCGACCTGGTACGCCTACAGCACCGCGTACCACGAGGGCGTTCCCGGCCACCACCTCCAGATCGGCTACGAGGCCTGCCAGGGCGGCCTCGGGCAGCGGCTGAACCTGCTCGGCGGGCTCTCCGGCTGCCAAGAGGGCTGGGCCTTGTACGCCGAGCGGTTCATGGACGAGCTCGGGCTCTACGAGCAGCCGGGTGCCCGATTGGGGTACCTGTTCCAGCAGCTGCTGCGGGCGGCGCGGGTCGTGCTCGACATCGGCCTGCACCTGCGGCTGCCGGTGCCGTCCGGTGGCGGCGCATCGTGGTCGCCGGATGCCGCGCTGCAGCTGCTGCGGGACCGCTGTCATCAAGGGCCGTACGCGTCCATGGAGCTCGCGCGTTATCTGGGCAGGCCAGGGCAGGCGCTGACCTACAAGGTAGGTGAGCGGGTGTGGCTGGCAGGCCGCTCATCCTTCCCCGGCGACCGGCGAGCATTCCACCGTCGGGCGCTGGAACTCGGCTCGCTGGGACTGGACCAGCTGACGGGGGCGCTCACCGGATGACCACGCGTCAACCATGCATGGTGGTGAAGCAGGCGGGCACGCGCCCGTCACTCGCGACCTCTTCGGACGTCCGGATCTGCCGCTGACCGCGCGAGCGGTGTCCACCCGGTCGTCGGTGTCTCAATAGCGACGCTCAGCTACTCCTTCAGGTATCCGGTGGCGGGGTCGATCTCAGCGAGGAAGTTCCGGATCGCCTCCGCCATCTCAGGCAGAGTCATTGCGCGGCCGTCAGCTCTGGTGATCCCGAAGCCGTAGTCGTGCGGCCCGCTGAGCCAGTCGAAGTCGTACTCGCCGGGCTTTTCAGCACGCTCACGGATGCGGAAGTCCTGCCCGTCGACCGTCATCACGATCGGATCATCCTTGGCATGACGGGGTCTCGTGTGCTCGGGTGCGAGGCCGGGCTCCGGTTCGGTTGACATGCCTGCTCCTTCCTCCGCCACCCGCCGGACGCGCCATGGCGGGCAGTTACGAGGCCTGGTTGTCGGGTCGACACCTACCCCGAATGGCGCATGACCCAGGTGGACAGGGGCTCCGTGAAGGCGCGTACCACCTCCCAGCCGGCGCGGCCGTACACCTCGACGTTGTCGGGGTTGCTGGTCTCCAGAATCGCCGGCAGGTCGTCCGCGGCGGCACGGAGCAGTCCGGCTCTCATGACGGCGTGGCCCCACCGGCGGCCGGCGTTCTGCGGGTGGGTACCCAGGACACCGAGGTACCAGTAGGGGGCGGCCGGCAGTGCCGCATGCACGGCCTCGTCGTAGGCGTGGACGCGGGCCAGCGCGTCGTCGGCGGGCAGTTGGGCGACGAGGTCGTCGTCCGGCCACTCGCTCTGCATCGCGGGAGGCTCCCAGATCGCGACCGACGCGCCGCGCTCGATCGTCCAGATGGTTTCCTTGCGCACCCGCTTGTCGAAGAGGTGCCCGAAGAAGGCGGCGGCGTACCGCGGGTAGGTCGCCTCGTCGGGAAACAGGTGCCGGAGGACGGGGTCCTTGGTGAAGGCGGCGACCAGCGAGCTGATGACGCGGTCACGGTCTTCCGGGGTGGCGACGGTGATCTCGGGCGCGGTCACAGCGTCCGACCGTAGCGCAGGCGGTCCGGCCGCACACCCGATCGGACCCGGAATACGGCTGCCCGAACGTGGAAGCGGTGCCATATGCTGCGCCCGTCGTCACGGGGGACACGGGAGAATCAGATGCGAAGCCAGGGCAGGGCGGCGGTCACGGCTGCGCTGATCACGATGGTGTCGACGGGCTGCGGCGCGCCGGCCGGAACCGACGCGGACCTGAGCGACGACTGGCGGCCGATGGCAGCGGCGCAACAGTTCAGCCCGCAGGCCGGCGAGTGCCACCTGATCCGCGAGCCGACCGCGTACCTCACCAGCTACGCCCCGGTGGACTGCACCACGACCCACCTGGTGGAGACGTTCCACGTCGGCACCTTCACCGGCGCCTTGGCCGCGCGGCCCATCCCGCCCAGGGTGGAGTCGTCCGCCATGCGCGCCGCCTTCGCCGACTGTGACAAGCGGGCCAAGCAGTTCGTGGGCGGTGACTGGCGGGACGCCCGCCTGTCGGTGCAGGTCGCGCCGGCCTCGCCGGCCGGTTGGACGGGCGGCAGCCGCTGGTACCGCTGCGACATCTTCGAGTTGGACGAGGTGGACGGCGCCAACGGCGACAGCGACCGGGCGATCGACCGGGCGGGCACGCTGCGCGACACGGTGGGCAGCCGCTCCCCGCTGGTTCACGGCTGCTCGAACGAGGACGACTGGGGACGGCTGCGGCCGGCGAGCTGCACCACGGCGCACCAGTTCGAGTACGCCGGCATCTGGACCGCCCCGGACCGCTCCTACGAGGTCACCAACCGGGACGGGAAGACCATCCACGCCGGATGCCGCAGGGCCGTGGCCCGGTACGCCAAGGTGCCGGTCGACGGCAACCTGCCGTACCGCACCGGCACCGCGTACCGGCTGCCGTCGCCGGAGTTGTGGGCGCGCGGTGACCGGGGGGTGCGCTGCTACTTCTGGTCCAGTGGTCGCAAGGTCACCCGGTCGATCGCCGGCGGCGGCCCGAAGGTGCTGCCGGTCAACTGAGCCGGGGAGGCAGCGCCGCCCTGGCTCACCTCACCCGGGCCGTCAACCCGTACCGTCCGAACCGCTCGTGGTGAAGGGCCGCCCCTCCCGGCGAAGCGGAAGGGCGGCCCCTCGTCAGCGGATCGGTGCGTCAGGCCACCGAGGCGGGGAACCTCTCCCACACCCGGTGCGCGGCCAGCAACTGCTGCACAGCGGTGAACACCTCGGCGCCGGAGTCACCCGTGACCACGCCGGGCGTGCCGGCCACCCCCGCCCGCTCCAGCACGGTGACACCGCCGCCCCACGCGCCGATCGCCTTGGCGTGCCGCCAGCACTCCTCGACCATGAGCAGCACCCGCGGATCCACGGCCGCCGAGTCGGCGGCGCCGGCCTTGGCGTCGCGCGCCGGGATGGCGTCCGGCGCCGGTGCCGGCGCTCCGGCGAGCAGGAGCACGTCGAACTCGACCGACCGGCCGGTGGCGAAGGTCCGCTGCACCGGCAGGTCTCCCACCAGCCCGCCGTGCGGGGCGATCAGCAGCGGCACCATGCCGGCGGCGAACACCGCGCGGCGCACCTCGCCGACGCCGTCGAGGTCGGCCTCGGCATCGACTACGACGCCGACCGTGCGACCGTCGCTGGGCCACTCCCTGCCGACCTGCGACAGCGCGGGGCTGGGCGTGACGTCGGCCAGCGGCACGGTCGGCTGCGGGGCGGGCAGGCCCAGGCCGGTGGCGACCTCCGCGCACAGCACCGGGTCGATGTTGGCGAGGGACTGCAGCTGCCGTTCCTTGATCGCCTGGTGGTAGCACTTGCCGAGCTCGAACGTGTAGGCCCGGATGATGTGCTCCTTCTCGACCGGCGACATGCTCAGCCAGAACAGGCGGACCTGGCTGTAGTGGTCGTCGAACGAGACCGGGTTGGCGCGTACCTTGGGCGCCTCCGCCACCGTGACCGGCACGTCGACGAAGGCGTTCTCGTCGTCGCCGGCGGGGAAGGGATTGCCGCCGTCGAGCGAGTTCGGCCGGTACGGCGCGACACCCGCGTGGACGGCCTGCTGGTGGAAGCCGTCGCGGAGCATGTCGTTGACCGGGGCGTGCGGCCGGTTGATCGGGATCTGCGAGAAGTTCGGCCCGCCCAGCCGGGTGAGCTGCGTGTCGACGTACGAGAAGAGCCGGCCCTGCAGCAGCGGGTCGTTGGTGACGTCGATCCCCGGCGGCAGGTGGCCGAGGTGGAAGGCGACCTGCTCGGTCTCGGCGAAGAAGTTCCTCGGCGTCCGGTTGAGCGTCAACCTGCCGATCGGCTGTACCGGTGCCAGTTCCTCCGGCACGATCTTCGTCGGGTCGAGCAGGTCGATGCCGGCAAAGGTCTCCTCCGGAGTGTCGGGGAAGACCTGGATGCCGAGCTCCCACTCGGGGTACGCGCCGGCCTCGATCGCGTCGTACAGGTCCCGGCGGTGGAAGTCCGGGTCGATGCCGTTGAGCATCTGCGCCTCCTCCCAGGTCAGGGAGTGCACGCCCAGCTTGGGCTTCCAGTGGAACTTGACCAGCACGGTCTCCCCGGCCGCGTTGACGAGCCGGAAGGTGTGGACGCCGAAGCCCTCCATCGTCCGGTACGAGCGCGGGATGCCCCGGTCGGACATGTTCCACATCGTGTGGTGCTGCGCCTCGGTGTGCAGGGAGACAAAGTCCCAGAAGGTGTCGTGCGCGCTCTGGGCCTGCGGGATCTCCCGGTCGGGGTGCGGCTTGGCGGCGTGGATGATGTCGGGGAACTTGAGGGCGTCCTGGATGAAGAAGACCGGCATGCTGTTGGCGACCAGGTCGAAGGTGCCCTCGTCGGTGTAGAACTTCGTCGCGAAGCCGCGGGTGTCGCGCACCGTGTCGGCGGATCCGCGCGAGCCGAGGACGGTGGAGAACCGCACGAAGACCTCGGTCTCGCGTCCCTTCTTGAGGAAGCCGGCCTTCGTCACCGGCTCGGCGGTGCCGTAGGCGGTGAAGAGGCCGTGCGCCCCGGCCCCACGTGCGTGCACGACGCGCTCGGGGATGCGCTCGTGGTCGAAGTGGGTGATCTTCTCGCGGAAGTGGTGGTCCTGGAGCAGGATCGGTCCGCGCGGTCCGGCCTTGAGGGAGTGGTCCGTGTCGCGCAGCCGCGCCCCCTGCGAGGTGGTGAGGAAGGCGCCCTGCTGACCGTTCGCGATCGCCGGCGCGCCGGTCTTCGCGCCGGTCGGGGTGCGGGTCTCTGGGGCCCCCTGCTCGGCCTTGGGCGGCAGCGGGTCGTGCGGCGTCGTCGGCTCCTCGACGGTGGGCGGGGCACTGCCCGGAGCGCGGGGACATCCGGGGTCAGGACGCCGGCCACCTTCTCTGCGGCGGCCTCCACGACATCCTTGACCGCCTTGGCGGGCTTGCTGGAATCCATCTGGACGGGTACCTCCATGGAGCGGCTGTGAGCAGGCTCCTGGGCCGTACCCTGGTCCGGCCGTGCAAAACGGACTGATCACCACCGACCGGCCAGGCAGGTGTCAACAGGGCGGACCGGGAGGTCAGTGCCGGTCGCCGAGGACCTGCGTCAGGGCGTGCGTGGCCTGCCGGACGATGCCGGGGTTGGTCTCCCAGTAGTAGGGCAGGGCCATCACGGCCTGGCACAGCGCCCAGCCGCGCCCCCGCAGCCACGACGCGTCGTCGACGTCGAGTTCGGCGCGGAACCGCTCGCGGCTGGCGCCGGCGAACACGTTCCACGCCGGTTGCAGGTCGCAGGCGGGATCACCGACGTTGAGGCCGCCGAAGTCGATGACCGCGGACAGCCGGCCGTCGACGACGAGCAGGTTGCCCGGCAGCAGGTCGCCGTGCACCCAGACCTCCGGGGCGTCCCACGCCGGGGCGTCGAGCGACTCCTGCCAGGAACGCAGCGTCGCCGCACCGTCGATCCGGTCGCCGAGCCGCGCGACCGCCCGCCGGACGTCCTCGTCGAGCTCCGCGAGCGGTGCGCCCCGCTTGCCGGGAAGGCGCGGGAAGGCCCCGGTGGTGTCGATCCGGCGCAGCGCCGCCACGAACGCGGCGAGATCGACCGCCGCCCGGTCCAGGTCGTCGATCGTGCCGTTCGCGTTCTCGCCCGGCAGCCACTCGCACACCGACCAGTCGAAGGGATAGCCCTCGGCGGGACGCCCCATCGCCACCGGCACGGGCAGGGCCAGCGGCAGGTGCGGTGCGAGCTTCGGCAGCCACTCCGCCTCCTGGGCCGCCTGCCGGGTGGCCCAGCCGATCCGGGGCAGCCGGACGACGAGGTGCTCACCGAGCCGGTAGATGTCGTGGTCGGTGCCGTACGAGGCAACCGGACGGATCGGCAGCCCGGCCCAGTGCGGGAACTGTCCGGCCAGGAGTCGACGGACCAGGTCGACGTCGGTCTCGATCTCGTCGGCGTGCATCTTGAGAGCGCTCATCGCAGCCATCCTCAGCGAGCCGGAAGGGGCGCGGCAACCGAGTTCCGGCCGTGCGGGCCGCACCGGCGACCGGACCCGGTTGTCGGTCCGGCTCGCTACCCTCCGCCGGTGACCGACACCGCTGACGCGATCCGGGTGCCCACTGTGGAGGACGAGGCCCGCTTCTGGGCACTGGTCGAGGCCGCCTGGGAGCGGCTCGGCCCGGAGCCGGCGGCACTGCGCCGGGCCCTGGCGACCCGCGACCCGGAGGCCGGCGACGTCGACCCGTACGCGATCGACGACTGGCTCGACCCCTTCCTCGCCAATCTCCGGGCGCTCTGTGCCGACCTGTCCGGCCGGGAGCTGACCGACCTCGACCGGGTCGTCGAGCGGAAGCTCCACGACATCGACCGGGAGGACGTCCACGAGGTGACCGACGGCTCCGACGACGGGTTCCTCTACTGCCGGGGCTGGATCGTCGCGCTGGGTCGGGAGTTCTACGAGGCCGTGCGCGCCGACCCGGCGATGGCCGTGCTGGACGCCGACTGCGAGGAGATCTGCTACTTCTTCGCCCACCTGCACGAGGAACGCTTCGGGGAGTGGCCCGACACCGGCTCCGGCATCTCCCGGGAGTCCACCAGCAACGCCGCCGGCTGGGCGGCGAACTGACCGACGGTACGGGGGGCGGCGCGCGTCGCACCGACGACCTGGGGGGTGGGTGATCGGTGCGACGCGGCCTGACCGACGCCGGGGCGGGGCGGAGGGGGGAAGGGGAGTGAGGTGCCCCGCCCGGCGTCGGAGCTCAGCCGGCGGTCGGGGCGGCCGGCTTGTGGCCGCGCCCGGGCCCCCGGTACGGGTGGTCTCCTGCGGGGTCGGTCGCGCATCCACCTTCCCGGTCGGGTGGCTGGGCGGGACCGAGGGGCGGTGGGACGGCTTGCCCTTCTCGGCGGCGAGCAGCGTGGTGCAGTAGCCGGCCACCTGCTCCCGGCCGCCGGCGGTGGTGATCAGCACGGTGAAGGCGGGACTCTCCAGCGCCTTGCCCGGGTTGTCGCCGGCCTTGGCGGTGTAGGCGCGGCAGAGGCCGACCAGGGACGGCGAGGGGGTGCCCTTCGCGCCCGGCGACTTCTCGCCCTTGGCCTTGTCGGCGGGGGCGCCGGTGGCGTGTGCCGAGGGCTTGGCGCTCGCCCCGGTCAACGGGTTCGGCAGGGTGCCGTTCGCGGCGGCGAGGGCCACCCCACCGGTGGCGGTCACGGCGAGCGCCGTGGCACCGACCTTCAGGGTGAGCAGTTTCGCCAGTGCGGTCTGCAGCATGGTTTCTCCGGTCTGAGGGGGATGACGGAGTGGCGGTGTGCCCGGGGCGCCTTCCGGATCACACCTTCCGTGCCCCTCAGCGCCGGCCTCCCCCGATACGTCACACCGGCCCTTCCTGGTCGGCGCCGGCACACCCGGCGGGGCGACGCGGAAACCGGGTGACGTCGGCGCGTCCGCGTCCCACCATCAACGGATGCCAGCGACCCGACCGCCCGAGCCGGACATCCGCCGCTACTACACCGACGTCTACGACGAGGCCCGGGGGCTGCTTCGCCCTGGAGGACGTCGAGGTCGCCGCGGGTCCGCTGGTGCGCCTGATGCGCGAGTTCCGTCCGCACGTCGTCACCACGTACGACGAGGAGGGCGGCTACCCGCACCCCGACCACATCATGACCCACAAGGTGAGCGTGGCCGCCTTCGAGGCG
>NZ_JAEVHN010000203.1:0-9887 GCF_016803375.1 Micromonospora sp. 4G55 | reverse complement strand
GGGTGGCCGCCGCCGGTTCGGTCTCGGCCACCCGGAGCAGCCCGACCACGGCGGCGGCGGTGACGAACCCGACCATCGCCAGGGTCGGTGAGCAGCCAGCCACCGACGGCGGCGTAGAGGGCCGCCCCGGCCAGCGGGCCGCCGAGCCGCAGCCCCTGCCGCACGGTCTGCAGCGCCCCGTTCGCGTCGGCGAGCAGCTCGCTCGGCACCAACTGCCGGATCAGGCCGCTGAGCGTCGCGCTGAGCGTGAGATACGACAAGCCGTACAGCGCGGCCACCACGTAGATGATCCAGACATCGGCGCGGTCCCGGACCGCGAAGAGCGGCGTGAGCAGCATGGCGGTGCCCAGGTTGGCGGCGACGAAGAACGGCCGCCGGCGGTAGCGGTCGACCACCCAGCCGACCAGCGGCGCCAGCGTCATCGGGGCGATGATCGCGAAGATGGTGGCGCCGGCGAGCCCGTCGGAGGAGGTCAGATCCTTGACCCAGATGGCGAGCGCGAGCAGCAGGATCGACTCGGCGGCCATGCTGGCCAGCAGCGCGCCGAAGAGCAGTCGGAAGTCGGGGCGGCGCAGGACGGTGCGCATGAGGGTTCCCTCCGCGGGGATGGCGCCGGTCGGCGCGTCAGGGGGAGGTGCGGCCGGCCCGGTCATCGTCGCCCGGACGGCCGACACCTTCCACAGTCCTCTTTTTGTCTCGTGACACGCCCTCGCCGGACCCTCCGGCACCGGTCGCGCCGTCCATACTGACCGTGGGGGGCGAATTTCATACAGTTACCGTCGCGTCCGCGGCGGTCGAGGCGAAAGAGGACACCGTGCCTCCTGCCGTACCCAGCCCGATCCTGCGACGACGCAGGCTCGGCACCGAACTGCGCCGCCTGCGCGAGGCGGCGGGACTCACCGGCGACCAGGTCATCGAGCGGATCGGCTGGGCGTCGGCGTCCAAGCTGTCCCGGCTGGAGAACGGGCGCAGCCGCCCGGACCCGGACGACGTACGCCTCCTGCTGGACCTCTACGGCGCCGAGCCGGAGCTGCGCGACGACCTGATCGGGATCACCCACGAGGCCGGCGACATGCGCGGTTGGCGCAAGTCGTACCCGGTGATGACGCAGCAGCAGCTCGGCTGGGCGGAGATCGAGGCTGGCTGCGCGGAGATCCGCGAGTACAACCCGGTGCTGGTGCCGGGGCTGCTCCAGACCCCCGGCTACGCCCGGCTGCGAATCGTCTCCGCCGACCAGGCGCCAGCGCGACCGGCGACCCCGAGGCCGGCGAGGACCCGGAGACTGAGGTACGCGCCCGGCTCGCCCGCCAGTCGCTGCTGGACCGGGTCGACGGCCCGCGCTACACGGCGGTGCTGGAGGAGGCCGCGCTGGGCCGCCGGGCCGGGCCGCCGGAGGTGCTGCACGAGCAGCTGGTGAAGCTCTGTGAGCTGGCCATCCTTCCCAACGTCACGCTGCACCTGCTGCAACGCGACACGGTGATCGGCGATTTCTACCTGCCACCGACCGCCTTCTCGCTCTACCGGTTCGCCGATCCTCAGGATCCGGAGACCCTGGCGATCGAAGGCGGCTTCATCGACGTCATGTCACACGAGGCAAACCCGGTAAATCGCTATAAAGTGGCCTTCGAGTGGCTGTGCTCGGCGGCGCTCTCCGCATCGGACACCCTCTCCTGGCTCTTCGAGGCGACGGGGCGGCTGACCGACTCGGCAGCCCCGTCCACGTCGGCCCACGGGTCGGCAGCGGCGCCGGTCCAGCGCCGGCGACACTCCGGGCGCCTGACGGATCGGTGATCCACACCGGACTCCGTCGGGGCCGGGCGGGTCACTCGTCCCCATCGGAGTTCCAGGAGCAGGAGCAGAACCATGAACGACATCCGCAACACCGTCTCCGCCCGGCAGCTCGCCGACGCCCCGTGGCGCAAGAGCACCCGCAGCCAGACCTCGAACTGCGTGGAGGTGGCGCCGCTGGGAGCCGGCCCGGCCGTGGTCGCGCTGCGCGACAGCAAGGACCCGAGCGGGCCCGTACTGCTGTTCAACCGGGCCGGCTGGCTCGGCTTCGTCGGCGGCGCGAAGAACGGGCAGTTCGATCTGAACTGATCCGGTGACGCAGCGAGGGGCCGTCGGCGCACCGCCGGCGGCCCCTCGTCGTCTCCGCCGACGCGAACGTCCTGACCAGGCATCAGATGATCGGACGAGACCGGACGGATAGCCGCGTTTCACTTGCTGGGACGGCGCGCGGGCGTAACATGACGAAAGAGTGACGTGGAACTTCCACAGCGTGCTCGCCCCGTCGCGGTCCATCCGGAGACAGCCATGCGTTTCCTGATCGTTCGTACCGACATCCGCACCGCCGCCGACAACGACATCGCCGCCGCCTGGGCCGGTGGTGGCCTGCTGCGGGACGAGACGACCGCGCCCGAACCGCGCCGCCAGATCGTGCACGCCGAGGACCGCGACGCCGCGCTGCTGCTCGCCCGCGCGCTGTCCACCGTCGGCGCCGTCCGGTCCGGCCGGCAACGGGTCAAGGTGCTCCCACTCGACGAGCCCGGCGTCGTCTACCAGGAGTGGTGGGAGGCCAGCGGCACCTGAGAACCACCGACGTCCGCCGTGGTCGGACCGGCTCCCCCGCCGTGTTCCTCGCCTCATCCGCCACGACGGTCCGTGTTCCCGGCCCGGGATCGTCGCGGCAACGACGGTCCCGGGCCGGGACCGCGTCCAGGCCCGGTGCCCGGGCCGTCAGCCGGTCAGCAGTGCCCGTCCAGCCAGCGGTGGATGAGGAAGAGGGCGATCGAGGAGGGCGGCGGCAGGATCACCCGGTCCCCGTCGCCGGCATCCACCGTCCGGCCGGCCAGCACCGCACCGACCTCCCGGCGGGTGAACCAGCGGGCGTACGCGATCTCGGTCGGTCGACCCGGACCGGCACCTTCGGGTCCGCCTCGGCCAGGAAGCCGAGCATCAGCGAACCGGGGAACGGCCAGGCCTGGCTGCCCGCGTACTCGATCCGCTCGACCGCGACCCCGACCTCCTCGTGCACCTCGCGCAGCACGGCCGCCTCGGCCGACTCCCCCGGCTCGACGTAGCCGGCCAGGCAGGAGAAGCGGCGCTCCCCCGCCGTGCGTGGCCAGGTCGCGTTGTTGCCGAGCAGGCAGCGCCCGTCCGGGCCGTCCACCCCGTCGTGCACCAGCACGATCATCGCCGGGTCGGTCCGCGGCCAGGCCCGGTGGCCCTGCGCGTCCACCCGGGACCAGCCGCCCTCGTCGATCTCCGTCCGGTGCCCCGTCCGCGGCGACCAGCCGTGCCCGAGGTGCCAGTTGACCAGCGCCAACGCGGTGGTGAAGATGCCCGCGTCCCGGTCGCTGAGCAGGTGCCCGATGTCCCGCAGGTGCACCGCCCGGGTGCCGGGCAGGTCGGGCAGCGGCGCGTCCACCGCGAAGACCGGCGCCCCGTCCGGCTCCAGGCCGAGGAAGAGCGGCGCGGCGTCGGCGATCCCGTCCAGCTCGGCCGGCTCGCGCAGCACCAGCGCCGGCGGGTTGGCATCGGTACGGACCAGCGCCATCCCCTCCCGCGACGAGTCGAGCACCAGCACCCGGGACCGCTGCCAGGCCTGCGCCAGCCAGTCCCGGTCGGTACGCCGGTGCGCCGCCCGGTCCAGGGTGGTGCGGGCCAGCGGCGGGGCGGGCTCGCCGCTCACGCCGACTCCCGGCGTACCGGGGTGAGCGCGGCCAACTGTCCCTCGATCCGGTCGGCGTCGCCCAGCACCACGGTGACCGCCTTCGCCGGGGCGAGGTAGCGGGCCGCGACCTCCGCGACGTCCTCGGGGGTCGCCTTGGCCAGCCGGGCGGCGTGCTCGGCCAGGAAGTCCAGCCGCAGCCCGTTGCCGGCGTACGCGCTGGTCAGCGAGGCGAGACCGGCCTGCGTGGACATGCCGAGCTGGAGGGTGCCGAGGGCGTACTGGCGGGCCTGCTCCAGCTCGTCCGGCTTCGGCGGCAGCGAGGCGAGCCGGCCCAGCTCGTACGTCGTCTCCAGCAGCGCCGGGCCGGTCACCTCGGTGGCCACCTCGGCGGCGGCGACCAGCACCGAGCCGGCGACCGAGTGCTCGACCGACGAGTGCGGCCCGTACGTGTAGCCCTTGTCCTCGCGGATGTTCTCCACCCAGCGGGAGGAGAAGTAGCCGCCGAAGACCAGGTTGGCCAGTTGCAGCGCGGCGTGGTCCGGGTGGGTGCGCGGCACCGCCGGCAGCGCGATGCGCAGCGAGGACTGCACCGAGCCGGGGCGGTCGACCAGCAGCAGCGGACCGGGCTCCAGCGGCGGGGTCGGCGGCAGGTCGACGCCCCGGGTGTCGCCGCGCCAGCCGCTCAGCGCCTGCTCGGCGGCGTCCAGCGCCCGCTCTGGCCGCACGTCGCCGACCAGCACCAGCACCGCCTCGGCCGGGTGCACCCGCTCGGCGTGCAGCTTGCGCAGCGCCGGTGGCTTCACCGCGCGGACCTGCTCGGGCTCCGGGGTCTGCACCGCGTACGGGTGGTTGCCGTAGATCCGCTTGAGCAGGGCCGTCCGGGCCAGGTGCGCCGGCTGGCTCTGCGCCACCTGGATCCGGTCGATCAGCCGGTCCCGCTCGGTGCCGACCCAGTCGGCCGGGTACGTCGCGTCGGTCAGCACGTCGGCCGCCAGCTCCAGCATCCGGTCCAGGCCGGTGACCAGGGCGGCCCCGGAGAGCATGAGCCGGTCCGGGTCGATGCCGGCCGACAGCCCGCCGCCGACCTTCTGCAACTCGGCGGCGATCTGGGTGGCGGTGTGGGTCTGCGTGCCGGAGAGGATGGTCTGCGAGAGCACCGCGCCGCGGGCCAGGTGGGTACGGCCGAACGGCATCCACAGCCGCAGCTCGACCAGGGGCACGGCGGGGCGGCGTACCGCGATCACGGTGAGCCCGTTGGCGAGCCGCCGCTCGCCCTGCTTCGGCACCTTGAGCTTGCGGGTGGGGCCGAGCGGCGGCAGCGCGCGCGGCGTGGCGGGGGCGGTCGTCGCGCTCATCGGGCCTCCTTCGTTCGCGACTGCGGGGCTCGCAACACCGGCTCACTCCTCGCACTCACCGGGCACCTCCGGGAATGACCTCGACGGCCGCGCGGCGCTCCGGCCGCAGGGTGGCGGCGGCGGCCCGGACCTGCTCCTCGGTGACCTCGCCGACCAGCCGGGGCAGCTCGTTGAGCAGGCCCGGCTCGCCGCGCTGCTGTTCCAGCACGGCCATCCGCAGCGCCCGGCCCAGCACCGCGTCGGTGTCCCGCAGCAGGTGGGTGGCCATCCTGGCCTGGGTACGCGCCAGCTCGCCCTCGGTCAGCCCGTCGGTGGCCAGTCGATCCAGTTCCTCGTCGATGGTGCGCAGCACCTTGTCCACGTCCCCGCCGGGTGGCAGGTGCGCCTGGAGCAGCAGCGCGGTGGGGTCGCGGACGTCGAACGGGTCGCCCATGAAGCCGAGGTAGCCGCCGAGGCCGGTGACCGTCCGGTCCCGCTGGACCAGCCGCTCGACCAGCCGGGAGGCGTCGCCGTCGGTGAGCACCTCGGCCAGCACCACGTAGGGCAGGTAGCCGGCGAAGTCGTCGATCGGGTCGGGCACCCGCCAGGCCCCGGCGACCGCCGGCAGCGGCGCCAGCGTGTCGGTGTACGTGCTGCGCCGCTCGACGGTCAGGTCCGGCTCGGTGAAGTCGGGCCGCCGCGGCGCGGGTCGGGCCGGCACGTCGGAGAAGTGCCGCTCGATCAGGGCCGTCGCCTCGGCGACGTCGATGTCCCCGCTGACCGCCAGCACCGCGTTGCCGCTGGCGTAGTAGCGGCGGAAGAAGTCGGCGGCGTCGGCGACGGTGGCCGACTCCAGGTCGACGAAGGAGCCGTAGCCGTCGTGCGCGTTGGGGAAGGTGTCGAACATGACCGGCGGCAGGGTCAGCCACGGGAAGCCGCCGTACGGCCGGTTCAGCACGTTGACCCGGATCTCCTCCTTGACCACGTCGACCTGGTTGCGCAGGTTCTCCTCGGTCAGCCGGGGGCCGCGCATCCGGTCGGCCTCCAGGAACAGCGCCCGTTCCAGGGCGTTGCTCGGCAGCGTCTCGAAGTAGTCGGTGTAGTCCAGGTGGGTGGAGCCGTTGAAGGTGCCGCCGGCGCCCTGTACGTGCCGGAAGTGGGCCAGCTTCTCCAGGTTCTCCGAGCCCTGGAACATCAGGTGCTCGAAGAGGTGGGCGAAGCCGGTACGCCCCTCGGGCTCGGACCGGATGCCGACGTCGTAGACGACCGCGACCCCGATGACCGGGGCGCTGCGATCGGGGGTGAGGACCACCCGCAGGCCGTTGTCGAGGGTGTACCGCTCGACCGGATATTTCGTCGCGGGGATTCTGATTCTGCGCGTCGGCACGAGATCGACCCTAGCGCGTCGGCACCCACGGCACCGGCGACCTTCGCGCAGCGGCCGGCACCGGCGGGTGCTCCGGCGCGGAGGGTGGTGCGCCGTCGGACGGCGGAACCGCGGTCGGCCGACCGACGCCGACAACCGCAGCGAACAGGTGGGAATTACCGAGATTTCCCGGGCGGGCCGTCCCGGATCGTGGATCGGTCTTGACGCCGGCCGACCGCTGCCCCACTCTTCCTACCAATCAAGTAGGAATACTGCGGATTGGATGGACGATGAGACGGCTCCCCTTCCGTCGGTTGGTCTCCCTCGCCACCCTCGCCGTCATCGGCGTGGCGACGGCGGGGACCACGGCGGCGTGCGGCGACGACAGCGAGGCCGGCGGCGCCGCCCGGTCACCCTGCGGCTGGGCTACTTCCCCAACATCACCCACGCCCCGGCCGTGGTCGGCGTGGAGAAGGGCATCTTCACCCAGAAGCTCGGCACCGACGTCAGGCTGGAGACCAAGACCTTCAACGCCGGCCCCGCCGCCATCGAGGCGTCTTCTCCGGCGCGCTCGACGCGACGTACATCGGTCCGAACCCGACCGTGAACGCTTCTCCAAGTCCAAGGGCGAGGCGGTCCGGGTGATCTCCGGCGCGCCTCCGGCGGCGTGGCCCTGGTGGTCAAGCCGGAGATCACCTCGGTCGAGCAGCTCCGCGGCAAGAAGATCGCCACTCCCCAGCTCGGCAACACCCAGGACGTGGCGCTGCGCTACTGGCTCAAGGAGAAGGGCCTGAAGACCACCAAGGAGGGCGGCGGCGACGTCACGGTGGTGCCCCAGGAGAACGCGCAGACGGTGGAGACCTTCGGCAGCGGCGCGATCGACGGCGCGTGGGTGCCCGAGCCGTTCGTCTCCCGGCTGGTCAACGCGGGCGGCAAGGTGCTCGTCGACGAGCGCGACCTCTGGCCGGACAAGAAGTTCGTCATCACCAACCTGATCGTCAGCACCAGGTTCCTCAAGGCCCACCCCGACGTGGTGAGGAAGCTGGTCGAGGGGCAGGTCGCCGCGAACGAGTTCGTCAACACCAAGCCGGACGAGTCCCAGCAGGCCATCTCCGACCACATCGGCAAGATCACCGGCAAGCCGCTGGACGTCAAGCTGATCAAGCAGGCCTGGCCCACGCTGGAGTTCACCAACGACCCCATCGCCGCCTCGCTGAAGACCGGGCTCGACCACGCGGTCGCGGTGGAACTCACCCAGCCGGTCAGCCTCGACGGCCTGTACGACCTGACGTACCTCAACGAGGTGCTCAAGACGCAGGGCAAGACCGAGGTCGCCCAGCCATGACGTCGACCACGACGGCGCCGGGGAGCGCGACCACCGCGGTCGCGCTCTCCGGCGTGACCAAGGTGTACGGGCGCGGGACGAACGCCGTCCTCGCCCTCGACGGGGTGAGCCTCGACGTCGCGCCCGGCGAGTTCGTCTGCCTGGTCGGCGCCTCCGGCTGCGGCAAGAGCACGCTGCTCAACCTGGTGGCCGGCCTGGACCGGACCAGCGGTGGGCGGATCGCGCTGGCCGGCGACGCGAGCCCGGGGCTGATGTTCCAGGAGCCGGCGCTCTTTCCGTGGCTGACCGTCGAGGCCAACGTGGAGGTGCCGCTGAAGCTGCGTGGGCTGCCCCGGGCCGAGCGGCGCGAGCGGGTGGCGGAGCTGCTGCGCACCGTCCACCTGGCCGAGTTCGGCCGCAAGCGCCCGCACGAGCTCTCCGGCGGGATGCGCCAGCGGGTCGCGCTGGCCCGCACCCTGGCCCTGGACACCCCGGTCCTGCTGATGGACGAGCCGTTCGGCGCGCTGGACGCGATGACCCGGGACATCCTGCACGACGAGCTGGAACGGATCTGGTCCGAGCGGAAGCTGTCGGTGCTCTTCGTGACCCACAACGTCCGCGAGCGGCCCGGCTCGCCGACCGGATCATCCTGCTCAGCAGCCGACCCGGCCGGATCATCTGGTCGACCGAGGTGGACGTGCCCCGACCCCGGCGCATCGACTCCCCGGAGGTCGCCGCGATCGCCGCCGAGGTCACCGACCGACTTCGTACCGAGGTGGGCCGTCATGGCCGGTGACACCCGCACCGGGGCGCCGCGTACCGACGCGGAGATCTCCGGGCTGGACGCGCTGGAGATCGCCGGTCGGGAGAAGGAGGTCTCGCGGGGCGCCCGGCTCTGGGCGGCCACCTGGCCGAAGCTCGCCGCGCTGGCCCTGGCCATCGGCATCTGGCAGGTGGTGGTCTGGAGCGGCTGGAAGCCGCCGTGGTCGCTGCCGGGGCCGGTGGTCGTGGGCGAGGAGCTGATCCGGCAGGCGAGCGGCGCCCAGCTGTGGGAGGGCATCGCGATCACGCTGCGCCGGGCCGCCGTCGGGTACGTCTTCTCGGTCGCGGTGGGCCTGCTGGTCGGCCTCGCGGTGGCCCGGTCCCGGGTGCTCCGGGCGGCCATCGGCTCGATGATCACCGCCCTGCAGACCATGCCCTCCATCGCCTGGTTCCCGCTGGCGATCCTGCTGTTCGAGCTGAGCGAGAAGGCGATCTTCTTCGTGGTGGTGCTCGGGGCCGCGCCGTCCATCGCCAACGGGGTGATCAGCGGCGTCGACTACGTGCCGCCGCTGCTGCTGCGCGCCGGCCGCAACCTCGGCGCCCGGGGACTCAACCTCTACCGGTACGTCATCGCACCGGCCGCGCTGCCGGCGATCGTGGCCGGCCTGAAGCAGGGCTGGGCCTTCTCCTGGCGCAGCCTGATGGCCGGTGAGCTGCTGGTGGTCGGCATCTCGCAGACCTCGCTCGGCGCGCAGCTCACCTACGCCCGGGAGCTGGCGGACTCGCCCTGGCTGCTCGCCACGATGATCGTGATCCTGGTCGTCGGCCTGCTCGTCGACGCGGCCTTCGGCGCGGCGGACAAGGCGATCCGGCGCCGCTGGGGCGTGCTGGACCAGGCCGGTCAGTGACGTGTACGTCTCCGCGCGCAGCGACTACGCGCTCCGGGCGATGCTCGCCGTCGCCGCCTCGACCGGCGGCGCCGGCGGGCCGGCGGTTGGCGGCGAGTTGGTGAAGGCGGCGGCCCTGGCGGAGAGTCAGGGCATCCCGCTCAGCTTCCTCCAGGGCATCCTGCTGGACCTGCGCCGGGCCGGGCTGCTGCACAGCCAACGCGGCACCGAGGGCGGGTACGCGCTGACCCGGCCCGCCGGGGAGATCAGCGTCGGGGACGTGCTGCGCGCCGTCGGCGGCTCGCTGGCGACCGTGCGGGGCCTGCCGGCGGAGGACGCCGGCTACCACGGGGTGGCGACGGGGCTGCGCGACGTCTGGCTCGCGGTGCACGGCGCGATCGCCGTGGTGGTCGACCGGACCACGCTGGCCGACCTGCTGGTCCGTCGGGAGCCTTCCGCCATCGGGTGACGGCCGGTCGGTCCTCCCCCCGGAGCCCGACCGGCCGCCCCCGCGTGCCGGCCCCTCGCCGGCCGCGGTCCC
>NZ_JAEVHN010000202.1:0-9892 GCF_016803375.1 Micromonospora sp. 4G55 | reverse complement strand
TCGGCGATCGCCTCCACCACGTCGTCGTACTCCAGCTCGGGCCACTCGGCGTGGGCCGGCACGAGGTGCAGCACCTCGCCGTCGCGCACCCCCTGCGGGAGCAGCGCCTGCGCGGTCGCCAGCACCGCCCCGTCGGTGCGGCGCAGCACCCAGCCGCCGTGCCGCTCGCCGTCGTCGGCCAGCCCTTCCCCGGCGTGCCGCAGCACCTCGGGCAGCAGCTCGGCGAGGGGCACCTGCTCCGGCAGGGCCACGTCGACGCGTCGTTGCGGAGCGCTGATGGTGACCCTGGCCAGCCCGGTAGTCATCGACTGATCTCCATATCGAGCGGGAGCGGTGGCTGACGGACGACAGGACTTTACCTACCATGAGCCAGGCTCGGGTTACCGAGCGCCACCTTGGAGGGTCAGTGTCCACTGTCGTCATCAAGCGACCGCCGCGCCGTCCGGCGCCGGAGATACCGGTCGGTGAGCTGCCCGTCGAGGCGCCGCCGGAGATCCCGGCGGTGACCGGTGGCCGCTGGCAGCAGGCGCTGATGGTGCTGCCCATGCTGGGCGGCACGGTGGCGATGGCGATGATGTTCGGCCGGGGCGGCGGTGCCTACTCGTACGTGGTGGGCGGCATGTTCGGGCTCTCCTCGGTGGCGATGCTGGTGACCTCCTGGGGCAGCGCCTCCGGCACCCCGAAGAAGTCGGAGATGATGGCCGCCCGCCGCGAGTACCTGCGGCACCTGGCCGCGCTGCGCCGCCGGGTCCGGCAGACGGCCGGGCAGCAGCGGGCCGGGCTCTTCTACCGGCACCCGGACCCGGGCCGGCTCTGGTCGACCGTCGACAGCCACCGGGTCTGGGAGCGCCGGCCGGGTGACCCGGACTTCGCCGTGGTCCGGGTGGCCGTCGGCCCGCAGACCCTGGCGACGCCCCTGATCCCCCCGGTCACCCGACCGCTGGAGGAGCTGGAACCGATGACCGCGGGGGCGCTGCGGCGCTTCCTCGACGCGTACTCGGTGGTGCCGGACCTGCCGGTGGCGCTGTCGATGCGCAGCTTCGCCCGGGTCTTCGTCCGCGGCGAGGCCGGGGACGCGCGGGGCGGCACCGGCTCGCCCGCCGCCCAGGCGCTGGCCCGGGCCATGCTCACCCAGCTCGCCGTCTTCCACGCCCCGGACGAACTGCTCATCGCGGTCTGCGCCGGGCCGGAACGGCGGGCGCTCTGGGATTGGGTCAAGTGGCTGCCGCACGCCCACCACCCCGGCCGCGCCGACGCGCTCGGCCCGGTCCGGCTGGTCACCAGCTCCGCCGCCGAACTGGAGCGGCTGCTCGACGAGGTGCTGGCCACCCGGTCCCGGTTCAGCCCGGCCGGCCCGGCCACCGACGGGCCGCACGTGGTGGTGCTGCTCGACGGCGGGGACCTGACCGGGGCGACCGAGCTGGCCGGGGACGGCGGCATCGACGCGGTCACCGTCATCGACCTGGACACCCCGCCGCCGCGGCTGCTCGACCGCTTCGCCCTCCTGCTGGAGCTGCGCGGCGACCGGCTGCACTCCCGGTCGGCCGAGGGGCACGCCGAGGTGGGCACCGCGGACCGGCTGGAGGTCGGCCGGACGCCGAGGCGGTGGCCCGTCGGCTCGCGCCGCTGCGGCTGGCCACCACCGTCCGCGGGGGCGAGACCGCGCCCGGGGCCGAACTGGGCCTGCCCGAGCTGCTCGGCATCGGCGACCCGGAGGGCTTCACCGCCGAGCAGGGCTGGGCGCCCCGCTCGGGGCGGGACCGGCTGCGGGTGCCGATCGGCGTCGGCGCCGACGGCGGCGCGATCGAGCTGGACCTGAAGGAGTCGGCGCAGGACGGCATGGGTCCGCACGGCCTGCTGATCGGTGCGACCGGCTCCGGGAAGTCGGAGCTGCTGCGCACCCTGGTGCTCGGCCTGGCCGCCACGCACAGCTCGGAACAGCTCAACTTCGTGCTGGTCGACTTCAAGGGCGGCGCCACCTTCGCCTCCTTCGACCGGTTGCCGCACACCGCCGCCGTGATCACCAACCTGGCCGACGCGCTGCCGCTGGTGGACCGGATGGTGGACGCCATCAACGGCGAGCTGATGCGCCGCCAGGAGCTGCTGCGCCGGGCCGGCAACTTCGCCAGCCTGCGCGACTACGAGCGGGCCCGGGCCGCCGGCACCCCGCTGGCCCCGCTGCCCTCGCTGCTGCTGATCTGCGACGAGTTCTCCGAGCTGCTCTCCGCCAAGCCGGACTTCATCGACCTGTTCGTCCAGATCGGACGGCTGGGCCGGTCGCTCGGGGTGCACCTGCTGCTGGCCAGCCAGCGCCTGGAGGAGGGGCGGCTCCGGGGCCTGGACACCCACCTGTCGTACCGGATCGGGTTGCGCACCTTCTCGGCGCTGGAGTCCCGGACGGTGCTCGGGGTGCCGGACGCGCACGAGCTGCCCCGCTCGCCCGGGCACGGGTACCTGCGGGCCGGCACCGACCCGCTGGTCCGGTTCAAGGCCGCGTACGTCTCCGGGCCGGTACGCCGACGGGGCGCGGCGGCCAGCGGCGGCGCCGGCGGCGGCACTCGGCTGCTCACCTTCTCCACCCACCTGGTGCCGGTGCCGGAGCCGGCCACCCCGGCGCTGCCCGCCGTCGAGGAGGAGACGGAGAACCTGCTCGACGTGCTGGTCGGCCGGCTCGCCGGGCAGGGCCCGCCGGCGCACCAGGTCTGGCTGCCGCCGCTCGACAGCGCACCCACCCTGGACGAGCTGCTCGGGCCGCCGCCGTCGACCCGCAGCGCGGCCTCACCGTGGCCAACCCGGAGCTGCACGGCGCGCTCCAGGTGCCGGTGGCCGTGGTGGACAAGCCCTTCGAGCAGCGCCGCGACCTGCTCTGGCTGGCGCTGGACTCCGCCGCCGGGCACGTGGCGGTGGTCGGCGGGCCGCAGAGCGGCAAGTCGCACCTGCTCCGCACGCTGATCTGCGCGCTGGCGCTCACCCACACGCCGGCCGAGGCGCAGGTCTACTGCCTGGACTTCGGCGGTGGCGGGCTCGCCGCGCTGCGCGACCTGCCGCACGTCGGTCAGGTGGCGGGGCGGTCCGACCCGACGGTGGTGCGCCGGACCGTCGGCGAGATCGCCACCCTGCTCGCCGAGCGGGAGCGCCGCTTCGCCGAGCTGGGCGTCGAGTCGATGGCGGCCTGGCGGCAGCGCCGGTCCGGGTTGGCGGGGGCCGGCCAGCCGACCGTCGACCCGTTCGGCGACGTCTTCCTGGTGGTCGACGGCTGGGCCACCCTGCGCGGCGAGTACGACGACCTGGAACCGCTGGTCACCGACCTGGCCACCCGCGGCCTGTCGTACGGGGTGCACGTGGTGGCGAGCGCGGTCCGCTGGATGGACTTCCGGCCGGCCATCCGGGACCTGTTCGGCTCCCGGCTGGAGCTGCGCCTCGGTGACCCGTCGGACTCGGCGGTGAAGCGGGTCGCCGCGGCGAGCGTGCCGGAGAAGTCGCCCGGCCGGGGCATCACCGCGCAGAGCCTGCACTTCCTCACCGCGCTGCCCCAGCTGGCCGGGACGGAGCCGACCGACCTGGTGAAGGCCGTCGCCGGAGCCTGGTCCGGTCCGCCCGCCCCGCGGGTGCGGCTGCTCCCGCCGGTGCTCCCCTACGCCGACCTCGACACCTCCGCCGCCACCGGGCTGGCCTTCCCGATCGGCGTGGCCGAGGCGGACCTGCGCCCGGTGGCTGTGGACTTCGCCACCGAGCCGCACTTCGTGGTCTTCGGCGACGCGGAGTGCGGCAAGTCCTCGTTCCTGCGCGCGCTGGCCACCTCGATCATCGACCGGTTCACCCCGGAGCAGGCCCGGATCATCCTGGTCGACTACCGGCGCAGCCTGTACAGCCTGATCGACGACCCGCACGTGATCGGGTACGGCAGCGCGGCGGCGCACACCGCCGAGCTGGTCGAGTCGGTCGCCGGCTACATGCAGGCCCGGCTGCCCGGGCCGGACGTGACCCCGGCGCAGCTGCGGGAGCGGTCCTGGTGGTCCGGGCCGGAGCTGTTCGTGCTGGTCGACGACTACGACCTGGTGTCCAGCGGCCCGGCGAACCCGCTGCGCGGCCTGGAGGAGCACCTGCCGCAGGCCCGCGACATCGGGCTGCACCTGGTGCTGGTCCGCCGTTCCGGCGGCGCCGCCCGGGCCCAGTACGAGCCGATCGTGCAGCGGCTGCGCGAACTCTCCACCGCCGGGCTGGTGATGAGCGGCAGCCCGGACGAGGGGCCGCTGGTCGGTCAGGTCCGTCCCGGGCCGCTGCCGCCCGGGCGGGGCCGGCTGGTCACCCGGCGTGAGGGCGTACGCCTGGTCCAGTTGGCACATCTGCCCTCACCGTGAGCGTGTCCGGCGGAACGTCCCGCCGGGGAGGGGAAAACCGGTAATCTGCCGAGCAGCACGTGTCAAGGACGATGAATGGCGGAGGATGTGACCAGGGTTCGGCACGGCTCCCCGACCGCGCTCCACCGGTTCGCCGGCCGGGCGTTGCTCGGTGTCGCGGCGACCGCCGTGACGGTCGTCGGCGCGGTGCCGCCACCGGCGTCGGCCGCCCCGTCCCGACCGGTCACCGTCACCGCCGCCGGCGCGCCGCTGGCCGAGCCGGGTTTCGCCCCGGTGGAGACCACGGCCCGGGCGACCGGGTCCGCGACGACCAGTGGCAGCTCGAGGAGTTGCGGGCCAGCACCGCGTGGAGCGCCTCCACCGGCCGGGGGGTCACCGTCGCGGTGATCGACTCCGGGGTGGACGCCTCGCACCCGGATCTGGCCGGCCAGGTGCTGCCCGGCATCGACCTGGTCTCCCCCGCCGGCGCCGGCGAGCCGGACCCGGTGGGCCACGGCACCACGGTGGCCAGCCTGATCGCCGGGCGCAACGACGACCGGAAGGGCGTGGCCGGGCTGGCCCCGGGCGCCCGCATCCTGCCGGTCCGGGTGCTCGACGACGAGAACCGCTACGACGACGCGATGATCGTCGCCAAGGGGGTGCGCTGGGCGGTCGACAACGGCGCCCGCGTGATCAACCTGTCCCTGGGCGGCAGCGGCGACAGCCCGGCGCTGGCCGCCGCGCTCGACTACGCCTTCGCCCGGGACGTGGTCGTGGTCGCCTGCACCGGCAACCTCGCCACCTCGTCCAGCCCCAAGGTCTGGTACCCGGCCCGGGAGCCCGGCGTGATCGCCGTGGCCGGGCTGGAGGGCAGCAGCGAGAACCTGTGGTCCGGCTCGATCACCGGGCACGCCACCACCCTCACCGCGCCGGCCACCCGCCTGGTCGGGGCCCGCCCCGGCGGCTACTGGGGGGTGCAGGGCACCAGCTTCGCCGCACCGCTGGTGGCGGCGACCGCCGCGCTGGTGCGCGCCCGGTTCCCGGAGATGTCCGCCGGGGACGTGGTCAACCGGCTGCTGACCACCGCGAGGGACATCGGCCCCACCGGTCGGGACGACCGCTTCGGGTACGGCATGGTCGACCCGGTGGCCGCGTTGACCGCGGACGTGCCGCTGGTGCACGGCAACCCGCTCGACGACCAGACCTCCCCCGGCGTGGTCGGCTTCGGCCCGGCGCCCGGGTCGACCGACGAAGCCCAGGCCGGCGGCACCGGCTCCGACCCGCTCGGCTTCACCACGCCCCGGCAGCACACCCGCTGGTCCGCCCAGCCGGCCGGTGCCGAGGACGACACCGCGCCGCGCCGGCTCTGGACCGGCGTGGCCATCCTCGTCGCCCTGGTCACCGGCACCGCGCTGATGATCCGCCGGTTCCGTCTCTGGGGCCGCTGACCCCGGCCTGATCGGTCGCGTTGCTGGGTAAGAGCTGACGCCATGAGCAACCCCGGCCAGCGCCCCTCCGTACTCCCGTCGACCCGCTCCTGGCGGGGCCGACGCCTGGACCGCGACCACTCGCTGGGCCTGCGGCTGACCCTGGCCTCCGCGGCGGCGTTCCTGGTGCTGGTGCCGTTCGCGCTGCTGGCCGTGCTGGTGGTGGGCGCCTGGCCGCCGCTGCACCACCTGGACGCGGTGGTGACCGACGCGCTGTACGGCTACGCCGTCGACCACCCGGTCTGGGTGCGGGCGATGAACGGGTGGACCAGCGTCTTCGGCCCGGGACCGCTGCGGGTGGCGGCGCTGGCCGTGGTGGTCTGGCTGTGGACCCGCCGGGCCCGCCGGCTGGCCCTCTGGGTGGTCACCACGATGACCGTCGGCGGGCTGCTCGGCGCGCTGCTGAAACTGCTGGTCGGCCGGAGCCGGCCGGACCTGCTCGACCCGGTGGCCCGGGCGGCCGGCTTCGCCTTCCCGTCCGGGCACGCGCTGAACGCCACCCTGGCCGCCGGCGTGCTGCTGCTGGTCTTCCTGCCGTACGCCCGGGGCCGGACGGCGGCGCGGGTGGCGCTCTGGGTGGCGGCGGTGCTGGTCGCCGGGGTGACCGGGCTGAGTCGGGTGGCGCTGGGCGTGCACTGGACCAGCGACGTGCTGGGCGGCTGGCTGCTCGGCGTGGCGGTGGTGGCGGCGACCGCCGCCGCGTTCACCACCTGGCGGGAGCGGACCGGCCGGCCCGCCGCCCGGCCCACCGCCGAGGGCGTGGAACCCGAGCTGGCCGACGGCCGGAACGAGCCGGACGCGTAGTTGCGGGCCGGCGGGGGTAATGGGCGGCCCATGTCCGACTTCGCGGTGCAGGTCGTCAAGCGGGTGCTGGCGCCGGTGGCCCTGCTGCTCACCTTCATGGTCCTGCTCGGGGTGCTGGTCACCCGGGTACTGGACCGGGTCTGGCCGTTCACCGTCGAGGACGCGGTCAACCGGGAACTGGCCGCCGACCGCACCGGGGGCTGGAACGACGTCTCGCTGGTGTTCAGCACGCTCGCCAGCACCCAGGTGATCGTCCTGGTCACCGCGGTGGCGGCGCTGGTCCTGCGGCTGGTGCTGCACCGCTGGCGGGAGCCGCTGTTCCTGTGCGCCGCGGTCAGCGCCCAAGCGCTGGTCTTCCTGCTGACCACGATGGCCATCGACCGGCGTCGCCCGGCCGTCGAGCACATGGACGTCTCGCCGCCCACCTCCAGCTTCCCGTCCGGGCACACCTCGGCGGCGGTGGCGCTCTACGTGGGCATCGCGCTGCTGCTGGCGCTGCGGGCCAAGAGCACCGCCGGCAAGGTCACCTGGTGGGCCCTGCTGGTCCTGGTACCGGTCGGGGTGGCGCTGACCCGGATGTACCGGGGCATGCACCACCCGAGCGACGTGGTGGCGTCCTTCGTCAACGGCGGCACCTGCGTGGCGATCATGGCCCGGGCGGTGCTGGACCGGACGCTGAACTGGGGCCGGGCCCGGCTGCCCGGGGTCACCCCGTCGGGCGGGGACGTGGCCGCCGCCCACGCCCGGAGCTGACCCCGGCCGCACTCACCCGGCCGCCGCGGCGGGGCTAGGCCCTAGGTGCAGTCGCCGGTGCCCACCCCACGGGTACGCTCCGCGCCCTCCAGCGCCACCGGCCGCGCCTCCGCCGCGGTGACCGCGAAACCGGTGTTCGGGTCGTCCGCCGCCGCCGCGAAGATCACGCCGAGCACCAGACCGTTGGAGGAGACCAGCGGGCCGCCGGAGTTGCCGCTGCGGACCAGCGCCCGGATCGTGTAGATCTCCCGGGTCACGTCGCCGGAGGAGTAGATGTCCGGCCCGGTGATCCGGTCGACGTCGCGCACCCGGGCCGGCCGGGCGTCGTACGGGCCGTCGAGCGGGAAGCCGAGCACGATCGCGTCCGAGCCGCTGCCGGCCTGCCCGGCGGCGAAGCGCAGGGACGGGCCGGGCAGCCCGGGCACGTGCAGCACGGCGAGGTCGCGGTCCGGGTCGTAGACGACCACCTCGCCGTCGTACCGCTCGCCGCGCAGCTCCACCGCGACGGAGCGGGTGCCGGCCACCACGTGCGCGTTGGTCATCACCCGGTCGTCGGCGTACACGAAGCCCGAGCCCTCGATGCGGCGCGCGCAGCTCGGCGCGGAGCCCAGCACCTTGACCACCGACCGCTGGCTGTTCGCCACCACCTGGGAGCCGGCCAGGGCCGGGTCCGGCGGGGAGACCTGCCGCGCCTGGGTGCGGCCCAGGCCGTTGAAGACGTCCGGGAAGCCGTCGGTGTCCACCGTGTCGCGCAGGGCGGTGGAGAGCTCCTGGGCCCGGTCGGGCAGCACCCGGTCCACCACGGTCAGCAGCGCGCTGTTCTTGACCGAGGCGGACAGCCAGGGCAGCGGGGAGGAGGCCAGCGGGACGGCGACCAGCCAGGCCACCAGCATCACGGCGAAGAGCGAGACGAACGCGCCGCCGATGTCGTCGGCCCGCTTCGCCACGTCGTTGGTGATCGTCCTGCGCAGGTGCGAGCCGAGCCAGCCGGCGAGTGCCTGCCCGAGCACGGCCAAGCCGAAGACGGCGACCAGGGAGATCAGCACCCGGGTGCCGCTGTCGACGAACTGCCGGGCGAAGATGGGGCCGACCTGGAGGCCGAGGAGCGCGCCCAGGAAGAAGCCGGAGAGCGAGAGCGCCCCGATGGCGAAGCCCTGGCGGTATCCGCTGATCGCGAACACGAGCATGAGCAGGAGCAGGACGAGATCCACGACGGACACGCGTCAAGGGTACGGGCACCGGGCACGACCGGGGCGTTGCGCTTGCGGAACGTGACGGTCAGGTCAGCGGGCCAGCCATCTCGTCGACTTCGTCGGTGCCGGCGGAGGGTGCCGGGGTGGCCCCGGCGGGCGGCAGTTCGATCACCCGGCCGCGCGGCCAGGGGCGGGCCCAGCCCCCCATCTCCAGGAGGGTGGCGAGCACCCCGGCGGTGAAGCCCCAGACCAGCATGCCGCGCACGGAGAAGGCGGGCCCGATCCAGCCGCTCGGGTGGCGTACCCGCATCCGGTTCTCCGGGTCGACCAGCTCGGCGACGGGCAGCCGGGCGACGTGGGCGACCTCGGCCGGCTCCCGGGGGTGCACCGGGTGCGGCGAGTGCCACCAGGCCAGCACCGGGGTCACCACGAAATCGCTGACCGGGATCCACAGCCTGGGCAGCTCGGCGAGCACGGTCACGCTGGCCGGGTCGAGGCCGACCTCCTCGTTCGCCTCGCGCAGCGCGGTCGCGGAGGCGTCGGCGTCCTCCGGGTCGGCCGCGCCGCCGGGGAAGGCCGGCTGGCCGGCGTGGTTGCGCAGGGTCGCGGCCCGCTGGAGCACCAGCACGTCCGGGCCGACTCCGGCCTCCTCGCCGAGCAGCACCAGCACCGCGCTCTCCCGGCCGCCCTCCTCGGGGGTGGTGAGTCGGGTGAAGTCCTCGGCCCGGGCGGTGCCGAGCCGACCGAGCAGCGGGTCGAGCCAGGCCGGCGGGCGGGTCACGGCTTTCCCTTCATTCGCGACTGCGGGGCTCGCAGGACCGGCTCACTCCTCGCGCTCACGGTGCCACCTTCATTCGCGACTGCGGGGCTCGCAGGACCGGCTCACTCCTCGCGCTCACGCGGAAACCTCTACGCCGAGGTGCTGCCGGACCAGCGCGGCGAGCCGGGCGTCGTCGAGGGCGCCGGTGGCGTCGGTGTGGCGGACCCGGCCCTGCGCGTCGACGAGGAGGGTCAGCGGGAGGGCGTTGCGCCCCAGCTCCCGTTGCAGCGCCTCGCCCTGGTCGAACAGCATCGGGAAGCGGATGCCGTAGTCCTCGCCGATGGACTGGGCGGCGCTGCGGGTGTCCCGGCTGTTGACGCCGATCACCTGGAGCCGGCCGGCCGCACGCTCGCTGAGCCGCTGGAAGGCGGGCAGCTCCTTGCGGCAGGGCGGGCACCAGGAGGCCCAGACGTTGACCACGGCGGGCCCCGGACATCCCGCAGCCGCCACCGGCGTGCCGCCGGTGAAGCAGGACAGGATCAGGCCCGGCAGCGC
>NZ_JAEVHN010000201.1:0-9922 GCF_016803375.1 Micromonospora sp. 4G55 | reverse complement strand
CGACCGCCCGGCCGGACGGGGAGAGCGACGCGGCCCGGGTAGCCATGGCGGCCGGCCGAGCGACAGGCCGGTCCGGCCCCGGTCCGGGGGTCGCCGCGACGACGGCGCCCGGCGGGCCGAGGACCAGCAGGACCGCCCACCACACCGTCACCGCCCGCAGTGCTCTCCGCATGTCCGCAGCATGCCCGCACCGGCCACCGGCCGACCCGGACAGCGCGTCCGCTGTGGACGACGGCCCGCCCTGTGGACAACGCCCACCAGTCGAGTCGATCTGCTAGGTGACCGGGGCGGAGCCGGCCGCGCCGGCACCGGACCGGTGGACCGGCGCGGCGACTAGGCTGGGCCCACGCACCGAGGGTAGAGATCGGGGAGGCCGCCGTGACCAGCGTGGACGATGTGAGCCGCCCCTCCCGAGTGGCCGGGCCGGACGAGGCGATCAGCGCCGAGGAGCTGCAACTGGCCGCCCGCAACCACGGCATCCCGCTGGAGGCGTTGCGCTACGACGTCACCCCGGCCGGCCTGCACTACCTGCTGATCCACTACGACATCCCGGATGTCGACCCGGCCGGCCACGCGCTGACCGTCGACGGCGCGGTACGCCTGCCGCTCATCCTCGGGCTGGACGAGCTGCGCTCGCGCCCCCGGGTGACCCGGCAGGTGACGTTGGAGTGCGCCGGCAACGGCCGGGCGCTGCTGCACCCGCGCCCGGTGAGCCAGCCCTGGCTGGTGGAGGCGGTCGGCAACGCCGAGTGGACCGGCACCCCGCTCGCCCCACTGCTGCGTGAGGCCGGCATCGCGCCCGAGGCGGTCGACGTCGTCTTCACCGGGGCCGACCACGGCGTCGAGCGCGGTGTCGAGCAGGACTACCAGCGGGCCCTCCCGGTCGCCGACGCGCTGCGGGAGGAGGTGCTGCTGGCGTACGAGATGAACGGCGCTCCCCTGCTGCCGCAGCACGGCGCGCCGCTGCGGCTGATCGTGCCCGGCTGGTACGGCATGGCGCACGTGAAGTGGCTGCGCGGCATCACCGTGCTGACCGAGCAGTTCGACGGCTACCAGAACGCGGTGGCCTACCGGCTGCGGCGGGACGCCGACGACCCGGGCGAGCCGGTGACCCGGATCGAGCCGCGCGCCCTGGTCCGCCCGCCGGGGTTCCCGGACTTCATGACCCGCACCCGGGTGCTGCGTCCCGGGCCGTGCACGGTGGACGGTCGGGCCTGGTCCGGGCACGCGCCGATCACCTCGGTGGAGGTGACCACCGACGGCGGGGCGACCTGGGCACCGGCCACCGTGGACCCGCCGCGCGGCGGGGACTGGTCCTGGCGGCGCTGGCGGTACGAGTGGTCGCCGCAGCCGGGCCGGTACGTCCTCGGCGCCCGGGCCATCGACGCGTCGGGGCGGACCCAGCCGGTCGAGCAGCCGTGGAACCGGGGCGGGTTCGCCAACAACCTGGTCCAGCGGGTCGAGGTCGCGGTCCTCGCGGACTGAGCCGCGAGGCGGCGCGTCAGTGTCGCCGAACGCACCCGGTGGTGGTGACCCCAGGCAGGCGGCAGGTCGGGGGAAGAGGTCGCTTGCCGGCGGGTGGGGGATGCCGGTCAGAGGAGCGGTGCGTCAGCCGCCGAAGCCGGAGTCGGCGGGGAGGGAGATGTCGGGCTTCTCCAGCTCCTCGACGTTGACGTCCTTGAAGGTCATCACCCGGACGTTCTTCACGAACCGGGCAGGGCGGTACATGTCCCACACCCAGGCGTCGTGCATCTCGACCTCGAAGTAGACCTCACCGTCGGAGTTGCGCACGTGCAGGTCGACCTGGTTGGCGAGGTAGAAGCGGCGTTCCGTCTCCACCACGTAGGAGAACTGGCGGACAATGTCGCGGTACTCCCGGTAGAGCTGCAGCTCCATCTCGGTCTCGTACTTCTCGAGATCTTCCGCGCTCATCGCACTCCGCCTTCCATGACCACATCTTCCCCCACCGGCGCCGGGGGCCGAGGCTGCTCGCCCAACGCCACGCCGACGGTACCCCCTGACGCGTCGAAGCGCTCCATCGGCTCGGGCGCGGGCCCGACGGCGGGGCGTCGGGAGCGCGGCGGACGGCCGGCGCGGCCGGACACGGCGGCCACGTTGACGTACGAGAACCGGTGCTCCACGCAGGGGCCGCGCTCGCGCAGCGCCTCGCTGTGCTCGGGCGTGATGTACCCCTTGTGCTCGGCGAAGCCGTAGCCCGGGTACTGCCCGTCCAGCTCCACCATGAGCCGGTCCCGGGTGACCTTGGCCAGCACGCTGGCCGCCGCCACGCAGGCCGCCACCCGGTCGCCCTTCCACACCGCCAGCCCGGGGGAGTCCAGCCCGTCGACGCCGAAGCCGTCGGTCAGCACGTACTCGGGTCGGGTGGTCAGCGACGCCAGCGCCCGGCGCATCGCCGCGAGGTTGCACACGTGCAGGCCCCGGGCGTCGACCTCCTCGGCCGGGATGATCACCACCGCGTACGCCAGGGCGCGGGCGACGACCTCCTCGTACACCCGCTCCCGGCTGGCCGGGGTGAGCAGCTTGGAGTCGGCCAGCCCGTCGATCTCACCGCGCCGCCCCTCGGGCAGCACCGCGGCGGCGGCGACCAGCGGCCCGGCGCAGGCGCCGCGACCGGCCTCGTCGGCGCCGGCGACGTGCCGGAAGCCGCGCCGTTGCAGGGCCCGTTCCAGGGCGTAGAGCCCACCTTCGCGGCGCACCACCGTGCGCGGGGGGCGTCAGCACGGCGCGCCCCCGCTCGGGTCGGTCAGGGCCCGGGTCAGCACGGCGGGCAGGTCCTCCGGGTAGTAGCGGTCGCCGGTCGCGGTCAGCTCGTCGACCGACCACCAGCGGTGCCCCGAGACGCTGGCCCGCTCGATGTCGGTGAAGCCCGTGGTGTCCACCTCCCAGCCCGGCACCCGGACCAGGAAGAACTCCTGCTCCTGCCGGTACCAGACGCCGTCGAAGGGGAACTCGACCGTCTCCGACCAGACCGGCGCGCCCAGCGCGCCCGGTTCCAGCCGCAGCCCGGTCTCCTCGGCCAGCTCCCGGGCGGCGGCCTGGGCGGGCGTCTCCCCCGGGTCGAGCCCGCCGCCGGGGGTGAACCAGTACCGGTGCTCGGGACGGGACGGGTCCCAGCCGCTGAAGAGCAGCACCCGGCCGCCCGCGTCGACGAGCAGCACCCGGGCCGCGCGGCGAGGGGTGTAGACGGTCACCGCCCCAGCCTGCCAGACGCCGGTGACGGACTGCCACGCCCGGGGGCCGGCCGCGGGTCCGCTACGGGTTGGGGATGGCGTCGAACTGCTCGGGCACGGTGAGCCAGGTCGCCCGGTCCACCGGCCAGAACACGGTGAAGGCCCGCCCGACGACCTGGTCCTCGGGGATGGTGGCGCTGTCGATGTTCCGACCGGACTGCTGCCAGTGCTCCAGGGAGTCGCCGGAGGCGGAGCGGTGGTCGCCCATCACCCAGAGCCGCCCGTCCGGCACGGTGATGTCGAACTCCTGGTCGGCCGGCTTGTCCCGCTCGCCGTTGGCCGAGAAGATGTACGGCTCGTCGAGCGGCTTGCCGTTGATCACCAGCTTGTCGTCGTCGCAGCAGACCACGTGGTCGCCGCCGACGCCGATCACCCGCTTGATGAAGTCCTCGCCGTCGGGGTTGCCGCTCCACTCCGTCGGCGCCTTGAAGACGACGACCTCGCCGCGGTGCGGCGACCGGAAGTCGTAGACCAACTTGTTGACCAGCACCCGATCGTCGATCTGGAGGGTGTTCTCCATCGACGGGGACGGGATGAAGAAGGTCTGCAACACGAAGTAGCGGACCAACACCGCCACCAGGATTGCCACGCCCAGGAGGATGGGCAGTTCCTTCCAGAAGGAACTGCGGGGCTTGTCGGTCTGCTCGTCAATCACGGGTGGAGCCTACGTCCCCGGGCGCGGGCCGATCGTCCGGAACGCGCGACAACGGACATCAGGGTCACCGCCGGGAGGACGAGAGCGACACCGCCCACCGGGGTCGGTTCGGCCGGTGGCGGGGCGGCCGGGGCGGCGGCCGGCCGGGAGAGCCGGTCGAAGGTCTCGGGCACCGGCAGCGAGGTCCACCGCTGGGACGGCCAGACCACCATGAACGCCCGGCCGACCACGTTGTCGATCGGCACCGGGCCCTGGCAGCGGGCGTCCTGCGAGACCAGTCGATGGTCGCCCATCACGAAGATCTGGCCGGGCGGGACGACCACCTCCTCGAAGCGCCGGGACCGGCACTCGCGGGCGTTGGGCGGCACGTCCAGCGGCGAGTTGCGGATCACGTACGGCTCGTCCAGGGGGGTGCCGTTGACCAGCACGCGCCCCTGGTCGTCACAGCACTTCACCCGGTCGCCGGGCACGCCGATGACCCGCTTGATGAAGTCCTTCTCGCCCGGGCGGCTGACCCCGACCAGGTCGCCGAACGTCCGCCCGACCTTGCCGACGAGGCCGGGCTCGGGCTCCTGGACCTCCTGCGCGACCCACCGGTCGGTGCCCCGGAAGACCACGACCTCGCCGCGCACCGGGTCGCGCACGTCGTAGACGACCTTGTTGACCAGCACCCGGTCGCCGATGAGGAGGGTGTCCTCCATCGAGCCCGAGGGGATGAAGAAGGCCTGGAGCAGGAAGGTGCGGATCAGCACGGCCAGGCAGAAGGCGACGACCAGCAGCAGCGGAAGCTCCTGCCAGAGCGGCATCTGCCGGCGGGTGCGCCGGGTCCGCCGGCGCCACGGATCGACTGTGCCGTCCTCGTCAAGCACCTGCACCACGCCACTCCCCGGTCCGCAGAAACGACACTACCGCCCGGGAGCCTCGTCGAGGCCCCACGGGCGGTAGTGGACATTCGCACGCCGTGACCAGCGTCGCGGCGTCGCTGCCCCGCTGCGCCCGTACGGACCAGGGTAATGCGATCTGGTCGATACGACACCCGCGCAGCTCAGGCGGCGTGGCGAGCGGGAAGTCAGCTGGGCTGCTTCTCCCGCTTCTCCTTGATCTTGGCCTTCTTGCCGCGCAGCTCGCGCAGGTAGTAGAGCTTGGCGCGACGCACGTCACCGCGGGTCACGACCTCGATCCGGTCGATGCCCGGGCCGTTGAGCGGGTACGTCCGCTCCACGCCGACCCCGAAGCTGACCTTGCGGACCGAGAAGGTCTCGCGCAGACCGTCACCCTGGCGGCGGATGACGACGCCCTGGAAGATCTGGACACGGGACCGGTTGCCCTCGACGACTCGCGCGTGCACCTTGACGGTGTCACCGGCACGGAAGTCGGGGAGGTCGGTCCGCTTCGACTGGGCGTCAAGGGCGTCCAGGATGTTCATCGCTGCGTCCTCGTGAGGCTCACGGCGCACCGTCAGTCGGTGCGCGGATGGGTGATTCTGATCCCCGGGTGGTGATCGGCGGGCCGACCCCGGTCGAGGATCCTCGCAGCCGCCCGCGGGCGCGGGTGGATGCGGCAACCCCCCTACTTTGCCACATCCCCCGGCGGCAGCTGAAATCCGGCCCGGTCCAACGCGGCGACGTCCCGTTTGTCCAGGCTCTCCGGCGGCAGCGCGGCGATCATGTCGGGCCGGCGGGCGGCGGTGCGGGCCAGCGCCTCGTCGCGCCGCCACCGGGCGATCCGTCCGTGGTCACCGGAGCGGAGCACCTCCGGCACCTCGTGCCCGCGCCAGGTCGCCGGCTTGGTGTACATCGGGGCCTCCAGCAGCCCGTGGGCGTGCGACTCCTCGTCCAGCGAGCCGGCGTTGCCGAGCACCCCGGGCAGCAGTCGGGTGACCGCCTCCAGGATCACCAGCACCGCCACCTCGCCGCCGAAGAGCACGTAGTCGCCGAGGGAGACCTCGGTGACCCGCATCCGGGTCGCGGCGTGCTCCAGCACCCGCTGGTCGATGCCCTCGTACCGGCCGCAGGCGAAGAGCAGGTGCGACTCGGCGGCCAGCTCGTGGGCCATCGCCTGGGTGAACCGGACGCCGGCCGGCGAGGGCACCAGGAGGCGGGGCAGGGTGTGCCCGTCGGGGCTGAGCTCGTCGGGAGCGAGGGCGTCGAGCGCCTCACCCCAGGGCTCCGGCCGCATGACCATGCCCGGGCCGCCGCCGTAGGGCGTGTCGTCGACAGTGCGGTGCACGTCGTGGGTCCAGCTCCGCAGATCGTGTACGGCCAGCCGCAGCGTCCCGCTCTCCCGGGCCCGGCCGATCAGCGACAGGTCCAGCGGGGCGAAGTACTCCGGGAAGATCGACACGATGTCGACGCGCATGGGGGTGGCTCCGGTCTCAGAGGTCGAGCAGACCGGCCGGCGGGTCGACCACGACGCGACCGCCGGCGAGGTCGACCTCGGGGACGATCGCCTGAACGAAGGGGATCAGCGCGGTACGCCCCTCGGGGCGGCGCAGGACCAGCAGGTCGGAGGCGGGGGCGTGGTCGATCCGGGCCACCTCGCCCAGGTGCTCGCCGGCCGGGGTGACCACGGCGAGACCGACCAGCTGGTGGTCGTGGAACTCCTCCGGGTCCTCCGGCGGCGCGACGTCGGCGCTGTCCACGCCGAGCAGGGTGCCGCGCAGCGCCTCGGCGACCTCGCGGTCGAGGATGCCCTCGAAGGCGACCAGCATCCGGCCCTGGTGCCAGCGGGCCGCCTCGATGGTCAGCTCGGCCGGGACCGTGAAGGGCACGCCGGGCCCGGGGGCGGGGTTGGCCGGGGCGGTCGCCCCCGGCTCGGTCCGAAGAACCGTGCCGGGGGCGAAACGCGCTTCGGGCTCGTCGGTCCGCACCTCCACGGTGACCTCACCGCGGATGCCGTGCGGTTTGCCGATCCTGCCGACGATGAGCAGCATCAGTACGAGTCGACGATGTCGACGCGTACTCCGCGTCCACCGATGGAGCCGATCACCTGGCGCAGTGCCTTGGCGGTCCGGCCGGACCGCCCGATCACGGTGCCGAGGTCCTCGGGGTGCACGCGGACCTCGAGCCGCTTGCCCCGACGGGAGTCGACCATCCGGACGCGCACGTCGTCCGGGTGGTCCACGATGCCCTTGACCAGGTGCTCCAGCGCGGGACGCAGTGGCATGTCAGGCCTGCTCACCGGCGTCGGCAGCAGCAGCCGGGGCCTCGGCCGGAGCCTCGGTCTTCGGCGCCTCGGCCGGAGCCTCGGCCTTCGGAGCCTCGGCCTTGGCGGCCTTCTTGGCCGGCTTGGCCGGGGTCTCCGGAGCCAGGCCGGCGGCGGCCTTCGCCTCGGCCTCGTACGCCGCCTTGCGGTCGGCACGCTCGGGGGCGACCTTCAGCGGCGGCGGGGCCGGCAGGCCCTTGAACTTCTGCCAGTCACCGGTCAGCTCCAGCAGACGCTGCACCGCCTCGCTCGGCTGCGCGCCGACGGAGAGCCAGTACTGGACCCGGTCCGACTTGACCTCGATCACCGAAGGGTCTTCCTTCGGCTGGTACACGCCGACGAACTCGATCGCGCGACCGTCGCGCTTGGTGCGCGAGTCGGCGATGACGATGCGGTACTGCGGGTTGCGGATCTTGCCCATCCGCAGGAGCCGGATCTTTACGGCCACAGTTGTTTCGCTCCTGTTGCGATCTCACCGACCCGGTACGGGCGGTGCACGGGTGAGCGCCACCCGGCACAGTGGGGTTGGGCCGGAGACAACTCGGTGGACTGGCGACACGCCCGGGTTAGAGGGCGCCGGACGCGCGCCGGATACCAGCGACCCATTCTGCCAGATCCGACGCCGATCTCTCACACCGGACCCGGACAGATCCCCCGACGCGGCGTGGTGGTGACGCGGAACACGCCTCAGCGGACCGGCGGACGGTCCCAACCGGGCGGCAATCCGTCGGGTACGTCCCAGTCCGGGGGCGGCACGAAGTCGCACCAGGTGCCGTCGAACGGGAACACCCCCGCCTCGGCCTGGGCGATCACCCGCTCCCCCTCGGCCCGTACCGCCGCCTCGTCGGCCACCCAGTAGTCGTCTCCGAAGGCGAGCCGCTCGGCGAACTCCTCCTCGTCCTTCCACCGCCAACTGTGGTCCGGGTACACCACCACGTCGAGGTCCTGGTCCACCACGTCGACCCCGGCGACCGCGCCGTCGTCCCAGCGGACGCCCGGCTCCTCCAGGTTGACGTACCAGTTGGCGAACCGGCCCCGCGCGTCGGAGAACCACCAGACCGAGTGGGCCGCCCCGGTGGGCAGGAACTTCAGCAGCGGCGGACCGCTCCACCGGCCGCGTGCCAGCCGGTACGACGAGGAGATCCACTCGGCGAAGGGCATCGCCCGCATCCCCAGGCCGGCCTCGGTGACCTCGTGGGCGACCGGGGTGTCCCGGGCGATCCAGATCAGCAGGCCGCGCTCGTCGTCGCTGACCACCCGGCCCGGCCGGACCCAGCCGATCCGGCCGTGCCGCACGTTGCGGTGCATGATCAGACGACCGGGCGCGAACCGGTCGGCGGGGCCGCCCGGGCGCACCTCAGTAGGCGCGGGCGAGGATGGCGACCAGGTCCGACTCGTCCTCCGAGTCGGGCACCGAGCCGTCGGCGCGGAGCAGGCAGCGCACGGTGACGCCCTGACCGTTCGCCTCGGCCTCACCCGCCACGCCGACCGCCGACCACGGCACCTTGGCCCAGCCGGTGGCCGCCGCCTCGATCGCCTCGGCCAGCGTCGACACCTCGACGGTGCGGGACTCGCGGTGGGCCAGCGCCTGGTCGTGCAGCACCCGCTGGTCGGCCTCCAGGGCGGCCAGCACCGCGCCGACCACGTCCGCCACCGGGGTGGGGGCCTTCGAGCCGTCCGTACGCCGGACCACGACCGCGTTGCCGGCGGCCAGGTCGCGGGGGCCGACCTCGACGCGTACCGGATAGCCGCGCAGCTCGGCGTCGACGGCCCGGCGGCCGAACGCGGTGTCGGTGCGGTCGTCGAGCGCGACCCGGACGCCGGCGTCCCGCAGGCCGTCGCGGAGCTTGGCCGCCGCCTCGGCGACGCCCTCGCCGTCCTTGACGATCATCACGTACGCCTGGACCGGCGCCAGCTTCGGCGGCACCCGCAGGCCGTTGTCGTCGCCGTGGGCCATGATCAGGCCGCCGAGCATCCGGGTCGAGGTGCCCCAGGAGGTCGTCCAGGCGTGCTCGCGGCCGCCCTCGGCCGACGAGTAGCTGATGTCGAAGGCCTTGGCGAAGTTCTGCCCCAGCTCGTGGCTGGTGCCGAGCTGGAGGGCCTTGCCGTCGCCCATCATGCCTTCGCAGGTGTACGTGGCGGTCGCGCCAGCGAAGCGCTCCCGGGCGGTCTTCAGACCGACCACCACCGGAATGCCGAGCACGTTGACCATCAGGTCCTCGTACGCCTCGTGCAGGATCCGCCGCGCGTAGGCGCGGGCGTCCTCGCGGGTGGCGTGCGCGGTGTGCCCCTCCTGCCAGAGGAACTCGCTGGTCCGCAGGAAGATCCGCGGGCGCAGCTCCCAGCGGACCACGTTGGCCCACTGGTTGAGCAGCAGCGGCAGGTCCCGGTACGAGTCGATCCACTTGGCCATGAACTCGCCGATCACCGTCTCGCTGGTGGGGCGTACCACCACCGGCTCGGCGAGCTGCTTGCCGCCACCGTGGGTGACGACGGCGAGCTCCGGCGAGAAGCCCTCGACGTGCTCGGCCTCGCGCTTGAGGTAGCTCTCCGGGATGAAGAGCGGGAAGTACGCGTTCTCCGCGCCGGCCGCCTTGATCCGGGCGTCCATCTCGGCCTGCATCCGCTCCCAGATGGCGTAGCCGGCCGGTCGGATGACCATGGTGCCGCGGACCGGGCCGTTGTCGGCCAGCTTCGCCTTGGCGATCAGGTCCTGGTACCAGCGGGGAAAGTCCTCCGCACGGGGAGTGAGCACGCGTGCCATGACCGCACATCCTAGGCGGCGTCCGCCCCGCCGCTGCGCCCGGGAGGC